>CAQUWW010000010.1 GCA_948896875.1 uncultured Acetatifactor sp.
TCTGCTTCCTCACAGAAAAAGCCGTCTCCCTCTGCAAACAGTTCGCCCATGGCCTGGTACGGTTTTGTGATCTGAACCTGTTTTTCTTCATCCAAAAGCCGGATCGCGAAATTATCTCCTTTCACCAGACAGCCGCCATAACGAACCCCCAAATATTCCGGCAATTTTTCCAGAAATGCCTCGCCGCAGCGAAGCTGGCACCCCTCCGCAAAGCCGCTTTGCAAAAGAAAGGAAAGTCTTGTATGCTCATCCTTTTTGGGGAGAGTTTCCAGAAATTCCAAAAGAAGTCCAGGCACACATTCTACATATAATGGCAGGGCAATGAGGATTTCCTCGTTTTTCATATAAGCCTCACGAATGGTGTCCCATGTCTTTCGGTTGGAAATTGCGTATGTTTCAAAGGTGCTTTCTTTCTCTGACAGTCCTTTTGCAAAGGCAGCAATGATTTTCTCTGTGTTGCTGTATTTCTGTACCCGCGGACTTCCATTGATAATTACAACATGCATGAGACCGCCTCCTTTCCGTTGCTTTCAGAAAAAACTCCCAGGGAACAGCTTCCTAAATTCAGCGCGGTACGCTGGCACCACCGTTCAAGGTAAGCCTGGTCGCCGTCTCCGGTATAGATAATCCCAATATCCGGCTGATGGTCATAGCGCATGACATGACGCATCTGCCCGTCTCTGAATTTCAGATACATGGTGACAAGCGGCATAATCCTGTCTACAATGTTTTTGGTCTGCCATGAAACAAATCCAAAGTGTGTGTCCGAAACCAACCAAACCTGATCAGCTCCGCTCATTTTTTTCAAAATCGGCTCATAATCGTCCTGAATGGCACATACTCCCGGCGTTTTCAGCCAGCAGTAATTACATCCAACACAGTGAGAAATGTGCATCCCAGTGGTGTCAATCACCTCAAATTCAGCTCGATTTTCACCTCTGCAACGCAATTCCTCTGCTATTCCCTTTCCTATATGCTCTGTTGTCGTATCAATCAGTAAAACCACTTATATTTTCCTCCGTGTTCCCTGCGATTTTCATTCCAATCTGTCGAACCGATTATATCACGGGCAGGCTTGATTTTCCAGATTAATTTCCGTATCGTTAAACACCTTAAAATCTGTTGCTTATCCGCTAAAATTTTAGCAAATTTCTATTCCGACAGGATTTCATGGGTTACAAACTGACCGTTATAAAAATCGGGGAGATGCAGCACAATGCTGTGTCTCCCCTTTTTATTTCCGTCTATCTTATAAACAGATTCCCAGCAGCAAGCGCACGCATCTGCCCTATCGTTTCATCGTAGGGCACAGCATCTGCTGCAAAGTAGCTCGTAATAGCCTGATAGTCCTCCTTGTAAAATGCATTGTCACAAAATTCCATAATCACCGCCGGGACATCAACTGTGCCCTCTGCTGAAGGACATATCGGCATCCTGGAACGATGGTCCCTACAGCGACGTTCCCCCTTTGAATACACACTGATCCAACTGTTCTGAAAGCAGCTTCAGAATCAGTGTCACATAATAGTCCTTCTCCACTACAGCCGGCGTCCTCCCACTACTGTCAGACGCCTGTCCAATTATATCCTTAAATGTTTCCCTGTCCCTGTGCAGATACATTTCCTTACCCCCTGTCCACATCAATGGTTCCGAAATTGACACCCGTCTCATAGATCGCCTTATATATCTTCAGCGGATACTTAGCAAGGAACCTGTCAACCACTGCTCTGGTAAGGGCATGCTCCCTGGCATAGCCTGTGAGGATACGCCCGCAGGCCTCCGGTTCCTCCTCCGCACACTTCTCCAGATCCTTCAGGCAGTCCAGGAACTGCAGGACAGCCACATTTTCATCCGTAACCTCCACCACTGGACGCCGCAGGATATACTTCCGGTTCTTTATAGTCAGCTCCCGAATCTGCGCCGGTGCAAAGTTGCTGGTAATCTCCTCCGTAAACGGCACCTGCGTAGACAGCCCCATACGGTTTGCCAGGGTATATCCGGAATAGTACCCTACCCGTCTCCCTCTGCGCCTGATATATTTATGGAGCGCAACCGTATCCGCCGTCAAGGTCATCTTTTCCCCGAAGATATCCGTTCTGGGGAAGTAATATATCCCTGCTTCAAACCGGCACAGAAGGCCATCATCGGTGAGCCTCTTTAAGTGATACCGGAGATTCTCTTCCGATAATCCGGGAATGGAAATATCCCCGGAGAAAATCGGTTCCCCCAGTTCATAATTCCCTTTCAGATACTTATACAGCATAGACCTACTTCCTTTCGATTTGTAAGTTTATCATTTACTTATTGTTAGTATGCCCCAAATTTGAAATTCTGTTAACAGAAAGAAATAGTAAATGCAATCCTGTTGCCGCACATTCCAGTCGTAATCCCAATCTTCCGTTTCCTCTTAATGAAAGCATAGTCCGCCAACAAATTAGCGCCTCCGATTGGCGAGGCATTCGGTGCCCCGCCAAACAATGACGCAAAGTCTATATTGCTGTTATATTTGCTGGTATAATCACTGAAACTGTTTGTCTACCCTCATTCCACCCCCTACAAGCGAATATCAACATGAGGATAGGCATTTGTCCGTACTGCCGCGTCTTCTGTGGATAATTCCACGGCGTCAGAAGCTTTCTGCGTCTGCACGGCTGTCTGGCTGCCGGTACCGTCCGCCTCATCTGCGGACATTTCACCCAATTCCTGTCCGTCTTGCTTCATTTCGCCGGCTTTGCTCTCCGCACCTGTTTCATCTGTCCTGCTGCCCTGGTCCGCCTTTGCCGCCTCTTCCATTGCCTGGTTTGCATTCGCAAGGGTGCTCATCTGCGAAGCAGTTGCGCTCATTGCCTTCTGCTCTGCCTCTGCAAGCTCTGACTCTTTTGCCTCGATATCTCCGCCTCCCTGCTTTATTTCTGCCTTCAGGACCCCTGCCCTGCCTTCCATTCTTGTGGCCACATTGCCCTGCACCTGTGCCTGCTTTATGGAAGAGTCCGCCGAAATCATTGCACACATGCTTGCCTTGGACAAACCGTTTTCTTTGTTACCTGACTTTCCTGCACTCTGTTTCCCTCCGGGCATGTCATCCCCGGAGGAACTTTTTGACTGCCGCTCTTTTCGCTGTTCGATCTGGTGCTGTCTCAGCTGCTGGTTCAGATTGGTGATCTCCTGTTGAATTTCCTGTCTCTTCTTCATTTTTTCTTCCAGCGTCATTTCCTGATTGCTGGAAATTTCCTGCAGCTGTTTCTGCGCGTTTGTGATCTGATTCTGTATATTTTTGCTGACAGAATCATTCTGCAGCCCTGCAGTTCCTGTCTGCATGCCGCCTCCTGCTCCCTGCAACACCGCTCCACTCATACTTCCGACTTTCATCATGTTTTTGGTCTCCTTTCCACGCTCTGACATCCCTGTTGTATTTTGTAAGTCAAAGTAAAGCAATGTTTTACTCCGACTGCTTATTGCATCGGAAGTCTTTTTTACAGAATACAGAGATATGCCGTGGAACAGCCTTTTTCCGCTGTAAGGCCAATTTCGACCTGCACATCGTGTGTATCATGCGCCAACTTAGCTGACCTGTTTCCCCGGCCATAGGGCGGCACTCTTACCCGTCGTCCATCATCAGCATAATGCTGATTCGGAACTCCCCGTCTTTTACATCAATCGCTATGTCCCCTGAATATTTCCTGGCAACCCTGCGGATGTTTGCCAATCCGTAACCATGGACTTGCCCGTATCCATGGGCCTCCGGTTTCCTTTTTGTGGTGACTGGCAGCTCACTTTCCAGATCCCACTGCAACTCCCCGGTAAAACTGTTACAGATTTCTATCATATACGCATTATCTCTGTGATACGAATGGACGGAGATATAGGATGTATCCCCGTCTACGTTTTCCGATGGGAAATGTTCTGTATTTTCCATTGCGTTCTGCAGTACATTATTCAAAATCACGCTGATGTCAAAGGCGTTGATCCGGGAGTATTTAGGATAATAAAAATCGGAGTGGAAACAGATCTTCTTTTTTTCAGCCTCTTTTTTCCACTCCCGTAAAATGACGTCTGTTACCGGATTTCCGCTGTTTATCTCCCCTGCCATTTCTGACAGCACATTCTTTAATTCCACGCCATACGCCTTTGCCTCCTCTTCCCTGCCGCCCGTATAAAGCCTCTCCAGTGTCAGGATATGGTTCGTCATGTCGTGTCTGACGCTGCGGATATTCTGATACAGGCTTTCCACCTGCGCGATATGCTTTTCCGTGCTGTCAATCTGCGCAGACAGCAGCTCATTTTGCAGTTTTTCTTCCTGTCTGGCCCGGATATTCTGGAACAGCACGGTTACCACCACGATAGTAACAATGGATATGCCAAAATGCAGAAACGCCAGGATGTGATAAACCCCTGAAACGGGCTCTCTCACATTAATGTCCAAATAAGCCTGGTAATACTGCATGATTCCATAACCGGTCATTCCTGTTACGGAGGGAACAATCAGCATAAGCATTTCTTTTACACTCATATTTTCGTTTTTATAGGCATATGCTTTTATAATATATCCTGCACTAATTCCTGCCACTGCCGCTTTTACTGTCACATCCAAAATTTCCACGACAATATACGCTGTAAGCTGTGCATACGGATACTCTACCATATAAACCGCACTAATTATTCTCTGGTACAGTTCCTCAGTAACAATCCCCACCATATATACGGACAGCCAACGCAGGGCAAAAAAAGTGACCGCTATAAATATTTTTTGGCGAAAGTTCCGACGGTCTGCCCTGCACATGACGTAGAGCGCTGATAGCATTCCTATACTATATGCCGTAAAGTTATTGATTTCAAATGGAATAACATACAATACCAGCATTGTGGCAAAATAGGCTATACCCGTACAGACAGCGCCATGCCTGTTCCGCATAAACGATCTGGCAAAGCGATACAGGACATATCCCATTGCCATCATCTGCACAATAATATGGGCGTAGGACACAAACGTCCAGCAGTTCTCCATCATTCATCTGCCTTCTTTCTTCTGAATATATCTCAGGTAGCGTTTTACAAACTCCCCGTAATTCTGCTTTGCCATAAGCGCCAGTCCCTTTTTCAGATAAATTGTGGCGGCATCATATTTCCTGATAAAATTGAAATTTACCAGATATGCCCTGTGAGGACGGTAAAATTCATCCCCCGCCTTTTTCTCCAAATCTTTCATTTTCCCATAATATTCTATATCCATATCCAAGGTATGAATGATTACTTTCCGGTCAAATACCTCCGCATAGACAATGTCCTCCAGATAAATCGTAAAGTGCTGTCCCCCGGAGGCAACGACCAGGCTTGGAGACTCCTTTTTTCTCCCTGCCTCCTCCTTCTCCCTCCTGCCCTCATACTGTTTCACGGCATTAAAGAGCACCTCCGCAAACTTTGCATTGTGGAATGGTTTTACCAAGTAATGGAATGCTCCAACATCAAATGCCTCAAATACAAAATCGTCTGAGGCAGTCACAAAAATAATAATACTCTCCAGGCTCTTTCTGCGTAATTCCCTGGCTGTCTCCATGCCGTCCTTTTCCGGCATCTGAATGTCCAGGAACAGAATATCCGGCTGTGTATCGCACAAAAGCAGTTCTTTTCCCGACGAGTATAATAATACTTCTGCTTTCGGATAAAATCTTCTTATCTTTTCCGCAATCATGTCCCTGGCTTCTTTTTCATCATCGCATACTGCAATCTGCATTTTACACCCCCATGTGCTCTGTTCACATACCAATCAATCGTTTGAAAGTGCTCTCCTTTCAAACTTTACACATCTCCCCGCAGCCGCTTGCGTTTCCTTTGCGTTCATTATATCGGATGTTTCCCCTGCCGTCGATAACAGTACGCTGTGAAACAGACATTTTCTGTTGTAAATTCCGCATTTCTATTACCAGACGCCGCCATGCTTTAAGACGCCTATAAAGACAAAATGCCGGACAGCACACCATATTGCCCCTTACCGGATTCCTCCACCCACGGCAAGTGAAGATGCAGAATATAGTTATTATCAGTTATTTTCATTCACATAAAGCTGGACGCGGTTCTGAATCAGCGCAGCTACATCTCCCGCCCTTCTTTGCCCGCTGTAATAGCTTGAAGCCTCCTCACTGATGATCTGAATAATCTCATCTCCCTCCACATCAAAATAAGGCTTTGCATCCGGAACCAGATTCAGCATGACATTGACTTCATCCCAGGTTAAAGCATGGAACTGGAATGTGGAACCGTCCTGGTAAATCTGCTCCGGGAACCTGCCGCTCCCGTACTGGCTGTCCCTTTCTATAGCTTCCTCCACCTTTTCATTCAGCACCTTTTTCAGTGCAGGGAAACTGGTAGTGAGAAAATTTCCATAATAGGAATCACTTTTCTCCTGTGCCAGGAATCCCTCGATAAACTTCCATGCGCCCTCCTTGTGCCCCGATGCGGCGACAATCCCATATGCATCCCCGGTAAAGAGAAGATGGCCGCCCTGTCCGTCCGGGGTGGGAAAGCCGACACAGGCTGCCGTCTCCCCAAACATTCCCGCATATTCCTGAATAGCCCTGTACTCGTTCAGTTCCGCTATAGCGAACAGCACTTCCCCATTCCTGATTTTGGCGGGCAGGGAGGTTTCTTCCATAACATTTCTCACAGCATCCGGGAATTGATTCACATACTCCAGTACTGCCTGAAAAACTTCCGAATCAAAATGGCAGACACCGGTATCCCAGTCAATAAAGGTATCCTCATTGAACATCATGATATAACGCATCATCTCTTCCTTTGTCAGTCCGTCAAAAGCCTGGGCTCCCGGATGGCGTTTCGCCGCCGCAAGCAGTTCTTCCAGGGTAAGTCCCCCCTGTAATTCCTGCTGCGCCCCGTCTCCCACCACAGTCCGAAGCGTGAAAGATGCCGGAATCCCCACCAGCTTATTGTCAAAAGTATATACATCCATGATACCGTCCACAAAATCGGAGCGGTCAAAAGCTTCCGACTGATCCACATAGGGCGCCAGATCCTCGAAAAACCCCTGAGAGACCAGTTTCCGCACATTGACACCGGACAGATCTACCAGGTCGATGGCTTCCTTTGCCAGTACGGCATTGTACAGAGCCGTCAGGGACTCATAGCCCTTCACAGTGAGATGATACTGACTGTTCCCTCTGTTAAACTTTACGGCCATTGCCGCCAAGCTGCTCTCTCCCTCCACGGTGGCAAGCACCAGTTCTTCCCTCTGGGGAGCCTGATCCGCTTTTGTTTTTTCCAGCATCACAATTGCTGTGTCCTCATTGTCCCAATCCGCCACTGTGGCGCAGATCCTACCGTCCTCCGCCAGATACAGATTGGTGACACAGTATCCGTTGATGTCACTGTCCAGCCAGGTAAGCAGTTCCTCCCCTGCAAATCCAGAGTTACTTTTCTGCCCGGCAAGGTCAAATCCGTAGACAGCCTTTTCATCATACAACAGAAAATCATACTGCACAGCGGAATCTCCTTCCCGTTCGTCGGAATCTTCTCCCCGCCGTTTTCCGGTGCAGATGCCTTTGATATTCGGAAGACCCCCGGCCACTTCCGACAGCCGTCCCCCCTCAAAGTCGATTTCCATCAGGGTACAGCGTATATCCTCTCCATTCTTCCCTTCTGCATTTTCCCCCGTGATATCCACATTTCCTTTGCCCACACAGACATAATACTTCCCGTCAGCGCCATCGCATGCTCCCTTGATCTGTACAGAAACCGGACTTTCCGAAGAGCTGCAGCTGGCGGAGCCATGATATTCCCCCTCGCCGGTATACAGCAATATTTCCCCGTCATCGGCAAAAAGATAGAGCCTTCCCTGCCCGTCCACAGTCAGTCTGTCAAGGGAGGAACCTCCCCCCAGCTGCCCCGTAATGTCCCTGGAAAACAGACAGTTGCCCTCCGGGTCAAACTTGCACAAAAAGCGGGTCATGGAACTGTAATCCGCCGGATACACATTCGCCGTAAGGTATACATTGCAGTCCCGGTCAAAAAAACGGGCGCCCACATCCCAGTTCTGCCCTCCCTCTGCCCAGTCAATGGGAAAACTCTTCAGTTCCCGGTCAGCCAGGGAATAGCGACAGATTACCTTTGCGTTGCTCCCGGCCTCTCCCCCCTGCGACACATAGCAAAGGGTATCGCCTGCCAGCTGCATCCTCTCGTAATCCGCATATTCGTCCTCCACCTCTATCACTTCTGGCACATAGATCCATTCCCGTTTCTGCGCGGAACCTGCCGCACTGTTGTCATTGGAATCATTACCGGTGCTATTACCCGACAAATTCCCATCCGTCACTCCATCCCCGCCGCATGCTGTCAGAGACAGCGATGCACACACCGCCAGGACAGCAAAAATTCGGTTTAAACGAATCTGTCTTCTGTGGATTTTAAACTTAGTCATATTACAATTCTCCTTCCTGTGTTTTGCATAGACAATACAATTTACAGGAAAAGTGTTGTTTCCCTGCACTCTGCATCATTTGCCCGTGTATCAGGAGAATAATGTTATCACAAAAAATCCTTCATGCCGTCTTCTGTCAAAAGCTATGTATATTTTTGTCATAACTAATGTAAGTAAGTCTGCCCCCTGTGTGCAAAAAAGCATGGTGTCTTTCAGCCATGCTTTCCCTTAATTAAGGCCTGTAATTTACGGTTCCGGCATATACAAAATCAGGTTTACACAAAACACCTCCTTCTGTGTGGTGATTTCCATGGTTCCGTTATATGCCTCCACAATTTTCTCCACACTTTTCAGTCCAAAACCATGCTGCTCCTTTTCCTTCTTGGTTGTAAGAAAATGCTGTCTTCCCTGTGGTTCCCCATTTTCATTCTCCGCAGGTAAATAACTGTTTTCTATCCCGATCCTCAGCACCCCTCTTTTAAATACCATTGTAACCTTCAGATACTTCCTGTCCGTCCGGGCGGCTGCCTCGATGGCATTTTCCAGCAGATTCCCCATCAGAACATTCATATCAAAAGCATGTTTCATTTTTTCCGGCAATATTACCTTTACAATGACATTTTTCAATGTATCCCTGGCCTTTTGCAGCATATAATTCAACACGCTGTCAATTTCCACATTTCCGGAGGAAACCATTTCATCCGGATTCCGGATGGACTGTTCCATGCAATCTATATATTCCCCAATTTCCACCACATGATATTTGTCTGCCAGCAGTCGGATCTCATTCATATGATGCTTCATATCATGGCGCAGGATTTTTATTTTTTCCTCGCTTTGCCGAATGACATCAAGCTGATTCGCGTACACATGCACCTTCTGCTCAAGCATCTGAACCTCATACTTTTGCGAAACGGAACGTAACAGCAAATTATATAGATACAGCATCAGAAAATTAATCACAAGCAGACCGAGGCTCACAATAGCTGCCTCCCTTCCAACATAAGTACCCGCATATATGAAAAAACAAATGACCGCAATGCTGCATAAGGGTACAAGTATCAGTGGAAAAGTCTGGGCAGTTTCCGCATTTTTATGAATGGTGATCAGCTTTTCCGCCAGAAGTTCGCATATCAAAATCAAAAGCAGTACCACAACCGCATAGACCTGATTATATGCCTGTCCATTCCGATAATTAGTGAATATTGAGTATACTGCCACATCACATCCACAGTTGATCAGATAGACAGAACAAGTCACAAATATGTTTGTTTTCACGGATTTCGTATACACCCTTACGATGGCGCATATCCCAATGAGATTGCTGAAAATATTGATCCATGCGGTTCGAAATATCCAGAATAATGCAGTATTTATGATAAAGAAGCAGGCACAAACTATTAGTTTGATGTTCTTCTTTTCTTCTTTTTTCCCCCAAAAAATTGCCACAAATCTATCAACCAGAAATATGCGGAATAGATTTGTCAATGCACATATCACGAAATCAACCATGCCTAATCTCCCCTCAGAATTTTTTCTCTGACCAGTTTCCTGTTTGCCGGGCTGATTGTCAGAACAATGCCATTTACCAATTCCACCGCTTCATAAGAGTATCGGAAAATATATTCTTTATTGACAATATAGGACTTATAAATGGTTACGAAATCTTCTGACAGCCGCCTGGCCGTCTCCTTTAATCTGCCGTAAAATTCAAAGGTTTCTTTCGTGGTTATGATTTTTACTTTTCTCCCCTCGCTTACAAAATAGACAATATCCCCCATTGGCACATAATAATAGTCTTTCCCCTGTCTGAATTCAAATTTTTCGTTTTTTCGCCTTAATACCTTTGATGCCGTTTCAAGGACATCACTGATCTGGTCTTTCGTAACCGGTTTAACCAGAAAATCCAACGGCTGTGTTTTAAATAGCTGCTGTGCATAGGAGGCTTTTCCTGAAATGTACACAATCTGCATTCCCATATCATCCAGCTGGTTCCTGATAAACTTACCGACCTCTATTCCGCTCATCTGAAATAATTCTATGTCCAGGAACAGAATATCAAGCTGATTACCCCTCTCCAGATATTCCTTCAGCCCTTCCCCTGTAAACCATACAAAGGTATCTATCTGAATCTTTTTTTCTGTTGCACATTGTAAGAGTATATTTTCAATGTGGGAGCAAGTATTTTCTCCATCATCACAAATTCCAATATTATACATATCGCACCTCGCAATGTATGATTATTGAAAATTTTCTTTTCCTCTTATTCTTTACAACACTTATGTTTCAATTTTGTTTCATCTTCCCCAAGTCCGTCTCTCCTTTCTCATATCATAAGTTTACATCTAATCAAAACAGGCTATAAGCAATGTGATTATAAGTCTTTTGGGCAAAGAAAAAGAATCCACCTCAGCACCCAACTGAAACTGTGGATTCCTTTTTATAATGCTGGTGGCCGGACTTGAACCGGCACGAGGTTGCCCCCGAGGGATTTTAAGTCCCTTGCGTCTGCCTATTCCGCCACACCAGCGGACGCTCTGTTACTGTATAAATGCACTCACCGCATACGCCCATGGCAATATGCAAATGGATGGGGGTGGATTCGAACCACCGAAGCAATTTGCAGCAGATTTACAGTCTGTCCCCTTTGGCCACTCGGGAACCCATCCATACAGTCAACTATTTCCTGACCATCCAAAATTGTAGCATAGATTCCCGTGTATTGCAAGGATTTTTTATTCATGTTATAATTTCAACAATCATTATTTGGAGTGAACTGACCTTGAAAAATATATTGATCATCGACGACGACGTTTATATAGGAGACGCGCTGGAGGAAGTGCTGACCAGAGAAGGCTATGGAGTCACCCGGGCCTACTCCGGGACGGAAGCCCTTCTCGCCCTGTCACATGCCATGCCGGACCTCATTTTACTTGACCTGATGCTGCCCGGCCTGAACGGCGAGGAGCTGCTTCCACTTCTCAAGAAGGAAGAAAGCTCTCAGAAGATTCCCGTCATTGTGCTCAGCGCCAAAAGCGACATCCCCGGCAAGGTGAAGCTGCTTTTAGACGGTGCCTCCGACTATGTCACTAAGCCATTTGACATCAAGGAACTTCTGGCCCGGATTGTGGTACAGCTGCGCAGCCAGCCTGTTCTTTCTTCCTCCCCTTTACTGTCTTTCGACGGAATTACGCTGCATACGGACACCCATCTTGTCACGGCAGACAGCGGAGCGGTCAGACTGACCAGAACCGAATACGCCATTTTAAAACTGCTTCTCCAAAATCCGTCCCAGGTCATTACCAAATCTCTGCTGCTGGAACATATCAGCGAGGACACGCCGGACTGCACGGACAGTTCCCTGAAAGTACATGTCAGCAATCTGCGCCGAAAGCTTCGGGACCTGACGGACAAAGATTATATCGAAGCCGTCTGGGGAATCGGCTTCAAGCTCAGAACCGACTAAAGTACAGAATCTTTACCATATCTTTACCGTTTTCTTTATCGGTTTCTTTACCATGCCCATATATGATAAGCTTCATAAGCAATCGCTCCGGCAGGCATGCTGAAACGGGTATGCCGAAATCTGTATCCGGAGGTCAAAAGTTTCCCGGCATACGTTTGTCCGGCGGTTGCAGAATGTATGTCAGCAGTCATCTGAACAGGATACAGATGCATTTACGGGTACATACTTTGTGACCGGAAATGTATCTCCTGGCGTATCCTGGGGATTGACTGCGGGACTTTGAATCAGTCATGAAGCATATCATGCCCGGGAGAATTTTCAGATGCGCATTATGCAACTGAAAATTACTCCCCTACAGGGGAATGACATGCTTCGTGACGGAACTGGAATTAGGAGGTACCATCTATGGACTATTGTTTACAGACACTCGCCCTGCAGAAGCAATACGGGCATTTCAAGGCCTTAAACGGCCTGTCCATGAATGTGCCAAAGGGTGCAATCTATGGATTTGTGGGCAAAAACGGTGCCGGCAAGACGACCTTAATCCGCTTAATCTGCGGTCTCCAGGAACCCTCTTCCGGCAGCTACACTCTCTATGGAAGGAAGAATACGGATCCGGAAATCGTAAAATCCCGTCGGAGAATGGGTGCTATTGTAGAAACCCCGTCTATCTACCTGGATATGACAGCGGAGGAAAATATGAGACAGCAATATCGTATCCTGGGGCTTCCCTCCTTTGAGGGTATCAATGATACGTTGGCTTTAGTAGGCCTCAGGGAAACCGGGAAGAAAAAGGCCGGGAATTTTTCCCTTGGTATGCGTCAAAGACTGGGAATTGCCGTGGCTCTGGCCGGAGATCCGGATTTCCTGGTGCTGGATGAACCGGTGAACGGCCTTGACCCTCAGGGTATCATCGAAATCCGGGAGCTGATTCTGAAGCTGAACAGAGAGCGGCAGATTACAGTGCTGATTTCAAGCCATTTATTGGATGAACTGTCAAAGCTCGCCACTTATTACGGCTTTATCGACAATGGAAGAATCGTCAGGGAATTGAGTGCGGAAGAGCTGGAGGCCGCCTGCCGGAAATGCGTCCGGGTGGAGGTCAGCGACACGAAGGCTCTGGCTTTGGTACTTGACGGACAGAATACAGAATATGAAATTCTCTCTGACAGAGAAGCCAATATTTACGCCAAAGTAAACGTGTCTCAGCTGACCATGGCTCTGCAGAAAGTAAACTGCGAGGTCTTCTCTCTGCAGGAGAAGGACGAGAGTCTGGAAAGCTTTTACGTAAGTCTGGTGGGCGGGAATCCCACATGAATTCCTCCTGGTTACTCATCTCTCTGCCCGCTGTGCAGTGTGACGCACTTTCGTCTCGATATTTCGTACAAGAGAGCTCATCTTGACTGCGCGGTTTCCGCAGGCAAGTTACAGGACTTTCACAGTAAACTTCCATAAATATTCAGAAAGGTGGTTAATGATAAATGAACAAATTATTATCTTCCGGGTTCTCCCGGCTGAAACGTGATAAAATATTCTGGGTCTCTATAGTCGCTCTGTTGCTCTATTCCATCGTCTATATGCTGAACGGCTGCAGACAGGCCCTGTCCCATGATATGGCCGAATTCAAATATCCTCTGGATGCCTATTATTTTCACTACGGATTGTCCATAGGGCTGTTCTGTTCCGTGTTCACCAGTATCTTTCTGGGCACGGAATACCAACAGGGCACAATCCGAAACAAGCTGATTGTAGGGCATACCCGCACTGCGATTTATCTGTCGAATCTGGTGGTCAGCTTTACCGCATCCCTTTTCATGCTGCTGGCCTGGCTCATCGGCGCTCTGGTGGGCATTCCCTTTCTGGGCCCATGGAAAATGGGACCGTTGCTTTTGCTCTATCTGCTGATCAGCGTTTTATTTTTGGCTGCTTTCAGCGCCATTTTCACATTTATCGGCATGCTCACCTCTTATAAAACCATAGCCCAGGTGTTTTCTCTCCTGTTCTTTTTCGCCCTGCTGATGGGCGGAAGCATGCTCTATGAAGCACTGCAGCAGCCCGAAATGACCAGCCCCATCGTGATGACAATGGAGGGAATGCAGGTGGCGGACCCTGTGCCCAATCCTTCCTATGTCACCGGACCATTGCGGTCCATATATGAATTCCTTGTGGATCTCCTGCCAACGGGCCAGGGAATTCAGATGTTCGATCTGAATATCCGGCATCCCTTGCGCATGATTTTGTCCTCGCTGGGCATTACCGCAGGTGTGTCAGCGATTGGTATCTGCCTTTTTCGGAGAAAAAACCTGAACTGAAAATGGCGGTTTCGGTGTAAAATGGAATAGAAGCATCTCAAATGATAGAAATGTGTGGAGATTATCATGAATCTGAATTGGCTCTGGGGTATCATCGGAATATTGGCTGTCATCATTCTGGCTCTGCTGGTAAAAATCTTCCTGTTGCGCAAGGCGGCAGGAGAAATTCAGAAGGCTTTTGAATCCAGGCTTACTGTGGATACCAATACCCTGATCGGCATCTCCACAGGCGACAGAACCATGCGGAGTCTGGCGGCTTCCATCAACAGGGAGCTGGCCCGGCTCCGCACCCGGCGCCACCGTTATCACCACGCAGATCTGGAACTGAAAAACGCCATCACCAATATTTCCCACGACCTGCGCACTCCGCTCACGGCCATCTATGCCTATCTGGCGCTTCTGGAGCAGGAAGAGAAATCCGAAGCCGCCGGCCGTTATCTGGAAATCATACGGGGACGGGCCGATCTGATGAAAACATTGACAGATGAGCTCTTCCGGTATTCCCTCATCCTTTCCCCGGAAAATGAGCTTCAAAATGAACCTCTAAACCTGAACCAGGTGCTGGAAGAAAGTATCGCTTCTTTTTATGCTCCTCTGAAGGAGCACAATATAACTCCCCAAATACGAATCACTGGGAAGGAAATTCACCGCAGCCTCGACCGCTCCGCGCTTTCCCGCATCTTCTCCAATCTCCTGAGCAATGCCATTAAGTATAGCAACGGAGATCTGGAAATCACCCTGGAGGATTCCGGCGAAATCATCTTCTCCAATTCCGCCCCCGGCCTGAATGAGATCGAGACCGGCAGGCTCTTTGATCGTTTTTATACGGTGGATTCCGCCAGAAGATCCACCGGCCTGGGGCTCTCCATCGCCCGCACGCTGGCAGAGCAGATGAAGGGAACCATATGGGCCGAATATGACGACGGACGGCTGGCCGTGCATATCTGCTTCTGAGACAGCCACCGCTGGCCGTGCACCTCCGCTTCTGAGACAGCCATCCCCGGAGACCAGTTTCACTGCCCTTACTCTGCCCCCGCATGTCAATACACGATCGTCTGCCGCCTGTCTGAGCTGTTGTGTCAGAATTGTATGGGCTCCACCTCCGGCGTAAGCGCCTTCATCTCATATTCCGGGAAACTGTCTATGATCTTTTCCAGACATTGTGCGGTATCATAATGAATGTCATGGGCAAGCATAACCACTTTTTTACGTCCCAGCGTACTGCTCACCGCATTCTGTACCAGGGCTTCCGGCGTGGTATTTTTTGCCGCATCCTCCAGGCTGGCGTTCCAGTCAAAGTAGATATATCCCTTTTCCGTCATTTTCTCTATAATTTCCGTATAAACAGTTTTATTGTAAGCATTTACACTGCCGCCCGGAAAGCGGAACAGCTTTACCTCCACTCCTGTCGCTTCATACACCGCATCCCAGGCTTTCTGAAAGTCTTCCAGATAACTGTCCACACTTTTATAAAGCGCCTTATAATCATGATTGTAACAGTGAACTCCGATAGTATGACCCTCTTCCACAATTCTCCGGGCCACGTCAGGATGCCTTTTCACATTTTCACCAACTACGAAAAAGGTTGCCTGAATCCCCCTCTCCTTCAGAATGTCAAGAACAGCTGTGGTGTTGTCCTCGGAGGGACCATCGTCAAATGTCAGGTACATGGTCTTCGGATGAAAGTACAGATCGATTCCCTGTGCCATTCCTTCCGCCAGCTTCGCCTGATATTCCTCCGAGCAGAGGGCCTGCCTTTCCGCATTGTTAGACAAAAAGCCCGTCTCAATCAGGCAGGATGGTACGGAAGTCTCCCGGATCACATACAGCTCATCTGTATCTCGCACATCCCTGTCGAAAGCGCTTGTCTTCTCCACGGCTCCATTGTGTACCAGCTGCGCCAGACGTCTGCTTCCCTCTCGTTCTCCGTAATACCAGGTTTCAATGCCGCTGACGGTTTCTTCCGATTCTTCGCAGGCATTCTGATGTATACTGATGTACATGTCAGCTCCGGCCTTTTCTGCTTTCTCCACTCTTTCCTCCAGCGACATTTTTGTTTCGTGATTTGCCCGAATCAGCAGGGTTTCAAATCCCATGCTCTGCAGCTTTGCAGACAGACGCTCCGCCAGCTCCATATTGATATGGCTTTCGTGCACATCCTCTCTGCAACACCCGTCGTCTTCTCCGCCGTGTCCCGCATCAATGGCAATCAAGGGGATCGTTGGTTCCGATTCCTCCGCAAGCCTGACAAGGTCGCCGGTATTGACAGCCTCAGGTTCTCCAAGTATCTCCTGGGGCATTTTTTCTCCATTTTCCTCGGCGAACTCAGCCACGCTTTTAGATGCCGGAAGGTCAAAGAAAACAAAATCAATGACAGAATAAAATATGCCCAGACAGATGGCAGAAAGTGACACAAATGTCAAAAGCATGACAGCCGCCCTCTTCATATCACGTTTCCTGCGTACGGTAGTTCTCCTGTCATGAGGTGCCATTCTCACCATTCTTACTTCTCTTGATGCATGTCTTCTGTTGTTCTGTCTATACATATGATGTCCTCTCTTCCCCCGAATCTCCCTGTCCGGCATAAAAAAGTGCCTTCGGCACCTACTTTCCTATAATAGAATCAAGTACAAAAAAGCCCCCTCACTGCTGCTATATACAGCATATGAGAGAGCCTCATCATATTGACATCCTTTTTGTATATTAACTTCATCTTTTTCCCATCAAAATTGTATCTTCATCTGGAAATCTTCAGATACAGTTCATGAATTCCCTCATAGAACCCGATGGTCACAACAGTACTGTCTTCCTCCATTCCATCAAAACTATATTTCTTAAAATAGGGGGTGTTCTCCGACAGAGGATTGGTATTTTCATATTCCTGTGGTTCTCCCAGCTCCATATATTCCGCCCAGGCGGCAACAATGCTGTCAGCATCCACCATATTCCAGGATGCAATATCTGTTCTGACATAGAATTCATACAACTTTCCCGTGTCCGCATCCACATAGGCGTCCAACAATCGATTTTCCTTATTTGCATTCTGTAGTGCGGTGCTGAGGTCAATTTTCCACACCAGCACATTATTCCAGGGCTCCGGCACATCAAATGCAGAATACAACACCGCATTATAGGAAGACTCCGACAGCTCCTTCACACCCTCCGGCAAAATACCCAGCTCCTTCAACTCCTGCACCGCCTGATTACAGAGGGTAATTCCGCTGCTCTCCGACGGTTCCTGTCCGGAAGCGTCCTTTCGATTTGCCACAAAGGCATAATTCCCCGTCAGCTCCTGATAATCCGGTTCTGTCCTTGTCAATGCATTCTGCTCGCTCTCTGGCAGCACCTGGCTGTTCAGACATTTAGAAAGAATGTATACCTTGTCATTGTTGCTCAGGGAATACCGATACCCTTCTGCCCCCATTTCCATCTCCTGGTTCTGAATCTGGTTCAAGATTCCCTTATCGCGGTAGCGGGCCAGCTCCTCCGGCCCCCACACAGCCAGTCCCACAATAATTGCCGCCAGAGGAAGCAGAAACAGGCTAATCCTGCCCCATATTTTTATGTTCCTCCTGTGCGGCTGTATTGTTACTCCGCTCTGTTCTACCATTGTCCTTTTTAGCTTCATTTATTCCGCCTTCGCTTTCTCCTTTCCCAACTCCCAGGCTGCCTTTTTCTACTTCCTTCCGAACGCTTTCCTCTTCCTGTCCAGGCTCTTCTTCCTGCCTGTCCGGTATTTCAAAGCTGATAATGGTTCCCTCTCCCACCTTGCTCTCTATAATCAGCTCACTGTCATGCAGCCGCAGAATTTCCACACAAAGAGCCAAACCCAGGCCGGCGCCGTTTTTACTGCGTGATCTTGACTTGTCCACCATGTAAAAAGCCTCTGTGACTTTCTTCAGCTCCTCCTCCGGAATACCCACACCATAGTCCTTCACGCAAAAAGCATAGGCTCCTTCCCGCCTCTTGCCATATACTTCCACCAAACCTCCCTCACTGGAAGCCTTGCAGGCATTGTCCACCAGATTCAGCAGCACGGACTTCAACAGATTTCCCTCCGCATACACCGTCCCTGTTCCAAAGGAAATCCTCAGTTTCTGCTCCGTATTCCCCGAGAACATACTTTTCAAATAATCAAACAAGGCCTTTGCCGCCACCGGCTGACGCTCTATGGTATCCCTTTTTGTCACAATAATATCTAACAGGCGGAAGGACATATTTTCCAATCTCTTTCCCTCCGTATAAATATAGTTGGCGGACAGAAAATGCTTCTCCTCATCCAGCTTCCTGGATCTGAGCAGATCCGCATACCCGATAATGGCGGTCAGCGGCGTCTTCAGCTCATGAGCAAAAGCGGCAATAAAGTCTTCTCTGGCCCGCACTTCTTCCCGCAGCTCGCCAATGGTGGCTTCCAGCTCGTTTGCCATGCTGTTGAAATCTGTGGTCAGCTGTCCAAGCTCATCACTGCTGATCTGTCTGGCCCGATAGCTGTAATCCCCTTCTGCCATTTTCCTGGTGGCATGAGTCAGAAGCCGAATCGGTTTGGTCAGCCAGGTACAGATCAGGAACATGATTATAGAGCTGCACAGCAACATAGCCAGCGTCACCTGCCTGTAAACGGAAAATCCCAAAGCACGCTCTTCAAAAACCTCTGTCACATCTTCCAGAGTCTCCAGATACATGTTCCGGTCCAGTGCATTTACCATGATACCCGTATGTATGTAATAATGCTCTCCCAGAGGAATCACCTGCCAGATTCTGGTATCCTCCGTTATCTGCTGCAGAAGTGCGGTATCTTCCGGAAAGCCATTGCTTACATAGAGCACCTTTTTCTCCTCATTAGACAAGCGGAGATACCTCCCCGATCCCTGTCCACTGCTCTCCAGCCTGGAGCCGATCTGCTCTACAGCGGTATCCTGCAGTACATTATACTTGGTAGGAATGTTCAATGCCGCTGTCTCGAAAGCAAAGCGCAGAATGCTGCTGTCATCCATTGCCTGGGAAACCTCCCTCTCCAGAGAAGTTTCAAACACCGAATTGACGAACAGATACCCGCTGAGCCCAAAAGCAGCCGCCATAATAATGATAGTCCACAGCAGAATCTTATATACAAATTTCATAATCAGATCTCCAGACGATAGCCGATCTTATACACCGCCACCAGGTTCTCCTCCCAGCCCATTTTCCTGCGCAGTCTCTGCACATGCAGGTCCAGTGTACGGCTGTCCGCCAGGTACTCATCTCCCCAGACCTTCTCGTACAGATTTTCCCGAAATAATGCAATATTTTTATTGCTGATAAACAATACCAGAAGACCGTATTCCTTGTTGGTGAGCACAATGGGCCTCCCCGCCTTCGTCACCTTTCGGGCATCCATATCTACCACCACATCCCCGGCTGTGAGAACGCTTTCCGTCTTGTTATAGCGACGCAGTACTACCTCCACTCTGGCCACCAGCTCCACCACATCAAAAGGCTTTACCAGATAGTCCTCCGCCCCCAGCTTCAGACCTTTCACCCGATCCTTCACCTCATGCTTTGCCGTGATAAAAATCACAGGAATTTTCAGAGGACGGATGTACTCCATGATATCAAATCCATCCGCTCCGGGAAGCATGATATCCAGCAAAATCAAATCAAAATTCTCCGCCTCAATCATATCAAGCGCCTTCAGCCCATCCTGTACCGTTTTACAGCGATACCCTGCCGCCGATAAATTGATATCAATCAGATCACAAATCGGTTTTTCATCGTCTACAATCAGTATCTTAATCATTCCTCTTTAGGCCACCCCCAGTATTCTCTGATAATTTCCACCAGCCCGCCTACCGTATCTTCTTCCGTACACTGATAAATCTTGTCAAACTCTGTGTCCTCCGCAAATCCATCTGTGCGCTGGTAGTAAATCGAACATTTTGTATCAATCAACAGTTCTCCGTCGGAACCGGAATAACTATATCTGGCCAATACCACAATGTCCTTCATTCCGTCTCCGTCCATATCCCTGCAGGTTATCCCTTTCAGCGCATAGAGATTATCATAATCATCCATAGGCTGAAAGCTCCACACAATGTATCCCTGATCATTGACCAGATATATCATGAAAATATCATATTCTGCCATTCTTAAAATGCCCGGCACCACCCGAAGCTTTCCCTGCTTTTCAAAATTGCGGACATAATTCTGGTCCTCCGCAATCTGAAAACCATTTTCCAGCAGTTCCTCGAGCGTAGTGGCCGTATACAATATTTCCGTAGAGTTACCATCCCTCACATAGGAAGCAATAAAATCAGCACTTTTATTCATGCTGAACCGATTGATTTTGTCGGAAATTCTCCAATCACGGTAGAATTCCTTCTCCTGCTGAAAGAGTACATCCCCCACCTTATACGCCTTTCCCGCATACTCTCCCGTGTCATTTTCACAGTTGGTAATCAATACAATATCCGTCATTCCATCATGATTCAGATCCTGGAAAGACACTGCGGCAAGCGCCTTTGTGGGCTGTTCCAGATGTTCCAGATGCTTATAATTCGTCTCAAGCTGATCTGTTTTATAGAGCACTTTTCCGTCATTGTCAGTGATCAGGATGGCCAATCTGTGGTATTCTCTGTGCATAATCGGTACAAAGACTACTTCTTCCTCCCCGAATGACTCCAACACTACCGGAAAGCTCTGATCTTTAATCTGATCATACCCATTGGCCTCGATATCTTCCACGCTCTCTATTGCAGCAAATTGGTCCTGATAAAGCTTATATTTCTGAACCAAAAGTGCAAATGTTTCACTTTGCGCCGAAGCCTGCACAAATGGAAGCAATAACCCGCATATACAGACCAAAGACAAAATGGATATCCACTTTTTTCTCACCGGTTTCTCCTTTCCTGTTGCCGAAAGTTTTCCATCCAATGTCAGTATAAGCCATCATTGCATCATTTTTGCTACAAGCGACCGGAGAAGTAAACAATAGAATCCATACTTTGCGAGTGCTCTATTGTCACTGGCAACAGAAAATGGGAGCATATCACTTCCGCCTCTGCCCCCATTTGCATTATATAGAAAAGTATAGTCTCTGTCAAACCCTAAAGCTCTTATTCACATTCATCCAGCTCTATAAATACAGTATCATAAGGCGCCATCGTGACAGTTTCGCTCCCAGCCTGTGTGGGTATGGAAGTAACCTGCTCCCTGTCACTGTTGTTGATAATTACAAGCTTTCCACTCTCAGGGTAATAGGCACATTCCGTATATAGATTGTCTGTCATGTACACACCTCTGATCCCCTCTCCTCCCGCATACCGGATCAGCTGATACAACATTCTGGTATTCTCCAGATTTACCTGGAAGGATGCCAGATAGATTCCCTTTCCTTTTCCAAATTCGTTTATACTTACCAACGGCCTGTCATCCTCTGCCATGAGCACTCTTGCTTTTCCATCTGTGAGGTACAAATGATCTTTTGATACTACTTTCGCGCCTTCCGGAAGCAGCCCTTCCGCATCTGTCACCTCGAAATTCCATCTGCCGTGGCATACTCTGGCACCGGTATCCATGTCGATACCCAGCACATGGGCCATGCGAAAATAAGTGTCATATCCTTCTACTGCCGAAGGTTCATTCACCCCGATAAAGGTACCGCCCTCATATACCCATTTTGTCAGAGCTGTAACCATCTCGTCATCCGCCCAGGCACTTCCGCCGCTCCATGCGCTTCCCCCCCGGCCCGCATTGATGACCACATCCACATCCTCCAAAGCTCCCTTTTTCACATCCTCAAAGGAGATAAATTTCACCTCCACCGGCAGCCCGGACAGAGCTTCGTTGATGTGAATCAGGTCATGCATATAAGTCTCATGGAAGTGCCCTGACAGTGTCCAGGAACGCAAAGCTCCCCAGCTGTGCAGAACTGCTACTTTCGTCTGAATGGTATAGGGCTTTCCGGCATCATGGAAAGAGCGAATCAGCCGGAATTCATCAGACACCTTCTCAATGTAATCACAGAAATCCGGAAAATCCTCTACCAGATGCAGATACCCACCCAGACCAATTCTGTCAATTTTTGCCCGAAGCAAAGCTCTGCGCACACTATTCCAGTATTTCTTCGCATCCAGAGTCGGATCGCCTCCTTCGGCAAAAGTAGGCGCGCCGCCCAGTCCCACAGGGAAAAGGTAGGGATGCAATCTCAATTCATGAGTAGGCACATCCACTCCCGCACAAAGCCTTGCCTCATAACCGGAGAATACACATTTGATCAGACCATCGAAGCCAAACTCCCGGAACCTTCCATTATAAGGCTCCACGCCAACCCAGCTGTCATCATAGAACACATAAGCTTTTTTTCCATACCTATGTACCATATCAATCAGTTTCTTCCCAAAGGCAATCACAAAATCATTGATAAAAGCCATCCAGTCTGCTTTCCGCTTCGTGCCCGGCATATGTGTCACATGGAACTGCCCTTTGTTGATAAAATCCTCCGCTGTCATCCGATATCCGTATTTCTTCTCAAACTCATCCAGAGCCAGTGCACTGACCGTATAATCGTAAGAACCCCAGTCCGTGAACAGATTTCTGTTTCTTTCGCTGCTGCCCCATATCCATACAAAATTATAGAACATGGAAGTAAAGCGAACTACCGTCGTATCCGGATGGGTTTCACACCAGTTCTTCATCCAGCCCAGCAAGTACTCCTGGGTCTCAGGATATCTGGGATCAATCTGCATCAAGTGCTCCTTATCCCAGTTGTTAGTCGTATGGTTGTACATGGAGATCTCTTCCCAGATGCGATAGGCAAGAAAGCTTACCGTATATTTGTGAAAAGGAATCACTTCCCTGACCGTCACACTTCCGGCCTCCCTGTCATAATTCCATGTTGCGGAATCAACTTTTTGATTGGAGGTTCTGTCATAGACCTCCCAATATTTAAAAGCCGCCTCCGTATCGTTGACAGTAAACTGCTCCGTGAAAAAACTTTCCAGCAGAGTGATCGTAATCTCCTTCCCTTCTGCCACAGCTGGCGGCGTACAGAGAAAAGTCTGCTGCAATTTATCCTTGTTTTTTTCAGCCCATACATTGTGGTCCCGGATAATACAGATCGTGGAGTAAATGCCATATCCGGCATGGACGATTTCATCGGACAGCACCGTTCCGTCACTGTCCCGAATCACGTCGGCTCCCCATTTCTGTGCCATTTTCAAAGTAAGCTTCTCGTACCCTGATTCCCCTGGAAGCGTAAAGCCGCCATTTTGTTTTACCATTTTTCTTTCTCCTGTTCTTTGATACAACTAACTATCTCTTACTACTTTCAGCCCACACACTGCCCCAGTTTCCTGCACAGTTCCACAACTTCACCTCTGCTGAGCACCCTGCCAGGCTCTTCGTTGCCGTCCGATGCAATCAAGCCAAGACTACAGGCCGCCCTCACATAGGGCTTCGCGAATTCTCTGCACTTTCCATCATAAGCACCAGCCGTTTCCACCCCTCTTTCTCCCACATCCGGAAGTGCCTTACGGCTCTTATAACCATTCATGGCAAATACCAGAAATTCTTCCAGTGTCACAGGACGCAATGGATAGAATTTCCCGTCCTCCACCAATCCGTTGTCAATCATACCATTCTGCCACGCACATTCCACAATTCCCGCATACCACTCATGCCCGATCACATCACAAAACATATCATTATACACATTGGTAGGAAAAAATCTGACTGTCCTGATCACCATATCCAAAGCCGCCGCTCTGTCTGCCGGCTCTGACAAATTTTCCACGTCGGCAAGCAGTTCCGTATCATTAGGATTCAATATATTCTCGTATTTTGCAGGCTTAACAGGCAGGACAATTTTCGTACCTGGCCCCCATGGGCCGAACCCCTGTGTCACACAATCTGCCAGAAAACGATATGCCGGCTCCTTTCTCACACCACATACCTTAGCAACTTCCTCCGCCACCAAACCTGCCATCAGATAGGCACCATAATCATTGCTGTGAGTATAATCTCCCGGGAAAAAATACGCCTTGGCAGCCTCCAACCCCTTGGCCAGAATAAAGTCCATGCTGCGCCCATGCAGATCTATCACCGGTATATCTTCCTGCTCTCCCACACAGATACATACCTTTGCATATTCTTCCAGCAAATCATTATAACTTCCGTCATTGCCCTTCCAGGTATTCCTGGCAATGGGCGTCACTAACACGGGAAACGCGCCCTTTCCCCTGCACTCTCCAATATACCGGAGAAGGTTCCGCCTGTAGCCTTCCTCCGCTTTCAAAGCATCCAGTTTCTGATCATTATGAGCAAACTGAAGGAACAGATAGTCGTTTGGCCGGATATACTGCTCTATAATTCCATAATGCCCCTCTTCCCGGAAGCTGGCTGTCGTCAGACCGGAATGAGCATGATTGGAAACTGCAATATTCTCCTTCAGATAGGCAGACAACATCTGGCCCCAGCCGGAATAGCTGGTTCCCGGTGCATAAGGATACTCCGCACTTTGATCTGTCACCGTAGAATCGCCTGCAATGAATATGGTTGGACACTCCACTTCCTCCACAACAACTTCATGCAGTCCTGGTCTGTCAGCCACAACCGTAATATCTATCGATTTATCCACATACACATTTATATGGCCTCTGGGTATGATATCACAGACATTCACTGTCATAGTCCTGCTCAATACCCTGCCACTTTTTCCGAAGCCGTCAGATATATCCTGTCTGTTCCATGTCTCCGGAACTGCGTCATCTCCAGGTAATGCTTCAGTTCGGTCACACAGCGCTCCCCGGTACCCCAGTCTCCTACGACCTGTAAAAATCAGCACATCCTCCTCAGGCTCTGATATGGGGGCAGGCTGATAAATCGTCATCGTCACCTTATAATTGCCCTGCCTGGGCACATCAATTTTAAAAGAAAGCGGAATTCTTCTGTGCTCCCCTGCAAATTTTTCTCCCGCTTCTTTCTCCAGACGCCTAATCTCCTTTTGGGAATCAAGAAAGCAGCCATATTCGTCTTCTTCCACATAGGATAATGCTTCTCCCTGATACCAATACACCGTATCAAAGGCAGAGTTTAACTCCGGCAGCTTCAGCAAATCCTGTTCTTCACGGTTTTTCTCCACCACGAATCCATAGCCCTTTTCCCTGGAATAGAAATCCGATGCTGTAACCTGCTTTCTATCCATTGTTTCCACTTTTGATCTCGTTCCAAAACAATAGTGCTTGTAAAACATTTCAGAGCGCACCATCCTTCTCTATGGCATCAGAAACCAGCAATGTTGAGAAAAATGCCAACATCAGACCCTGCCCCCATCCCTGGATCCAATCTCTGGAAATTCCTCTGTAGCCTTCCTTATCTCTCATGACCGCTGTGCCTGCTGACACATTCATCACCTTGCCATCCTCACTGACATTGGCCAGCAGACCCTTAATAGACTTGTTGACATATTTGGAATGTAAAGGATTTCCCCTGGTCAGCATGGCAGCGGCAATCCCTGCGGATGCGGAAATTTCCTCGTAGGAATCCGGATCATCCAACACAGTCCGCCACAATCCGTTTTCCGTCTGCACTGTTTTCAAAGCGGCAAGCTGCTCATTCAGGGAACCGGCTACGTCCATGTATTTGGGATAGAGATAGCATTCCGGAAGGATACCTCCTACCTGAGACAAGGTAAATGCCGCCCAGGCGTTGGCTCTGCCCCAATAAATACCGGACATATGATCTCCCGTGATATTGTTGTAGCCATGATAATAGAATCCACTGCTGGGATTCTGCAGATATTTGATATGCCAGTAATACTGGTTCAGTGCATCGTTAATCATATCCTCGTCTTTGAGCATAACGCCTACACGGAGCAACAGAAATGCCGCCATGAACAGAGTGTCACACCAGGCCTGCTCCGGAAAATCATTGTTCGCCGATACTGTGTGCTGCAACACATGATCCGCAAAACGAAGGGCATCCTTGGTTATGTAATCGATCTTACTCATTAAAATATCGTAATATTTTTGGTCTTTTGTCGCATTGTAAAGAGTAATCAAGCAATGTCCCATAGCGCAGGCATTTACCGTCCACACTTTGGGAAGTCCCAGATCAATCAGCTCATCTACTCTGTCCTTCAAAAGCTTCAGGTACTCTTCCTTTCCCGTCTTCTCATAGGCTTCACTGATTCCATAATAAGCCACCCCACAGGGCCAGTCCCAGGTCAGGTCCATATTCATGGTTTTTTTTACAATTTTATCAATCACTTCTTCGATTTGCTTCTTATCATATTCCAGTCGCAGCATACTTCCCTCCATTCGCTGCCTCCGCAGCTCGTTTTTACGTTCTCACGCTTATGCAATTACCCCTTTTTCATCTCCATGCTCCTGTAATTCAGCTTACCATATTCAAACCCGGATGGCAATGAAAAGGCGATGAATCTGTTTGAAAAGGCTCCCCGGCATTTGCCGGGGAGCCTTTTACTTGTCTCTCATACTCTGTGACTCATAAATACTGTCTATACCGGACAACGAAGTCTTTTTACTGCTGCATTGCAGAGGTCAGACCATCCTTCATAGCCTGCAGTCTCTCTTCGGCAATTGCCTTATATCCGGCATCCGCATATTTCTGAGCCCACTCGTCATATTTTGCGTCAAACTCTTCCGGTTTGCACATAATCAGATCATCACGAGCCTCTGCATACATGGCAAGCAGGTCTCCCTGATACTCCTCAATGGAAGGCAGCTGAGTTGCAAACATACAGTCAGTGATAATCCAGCCCTTCTCTGCGGCGGCTACTTTGTTATAATAATGCTGAATCAGTTCTGCGCTGAAATCCTGAGGAATGCCCTGAGGAGTCGCGGCCTTAATTACATCTTCAATGGTACCGGCATTTCTGGCCTCGATAGCCACACACCAGTAATCCTTGTTGTTGCTGAAGCCCTGCTTGTGGTCGCCGGTGTAATCGGCGTAATTTACAGACGCAGGCAGACCGTCTTCGCCATAGTTGAAGTTGTCGCCTTCAAATCCCCACTGCATTACAAACAGATTTTCCTCCTGCAGCATCCACTCCATATACATCATGGCAGCCTTGATCTCATCTTCGGAAGCCTGAGAAGAGAAGCCAATCATCATACCGAAAGGATTGTCAGAACGGGATGCAGGCACAGTGCCATACTCGGTATCCGCCTCTGTAGCCTGTACGGCAATGGCCAGTTTTGCATCCGGATTCTGTGCATAGAAAGAATTCAGCCAGTCAATATTGGCGGCAATGTAATCGCTGTATTCATAGGCCTTGCCATTGATGAAGTTAGCCTTTGCGGTCTCCACATCCGTTACATAGTACTCAGGATTGGTAAAGCCCAGGTTGTAGTTCTCATTCAGCTCTTTCAGCAGCTTTCTGTTGGGCTCCCAGCCAAGTGCAGGGATGGCATAATCACCGTACATTACCCACTCTTCCTCGTTCATGGGATAATCTCTGAACTGATAGCTCTGGTCGATACCACGCATATCAGCGGAGCTGGCGCCTCCTGCCGGATGCTCTGCGATACCCTGCTCCTGGATCTTGGTCATGGCATCAATATACTCGGCGCGGGTAGCGGGAATGTGGTCATAGCCGACCTGCTCCAGCCAGTCCATACGCACCCATTTTACAAAGGTATAGCTGGTATTGTAATAAGGTCTCTCAGCCAGTACAAAATAGGTCTCATCATCCATAACAGTGTACTTAATCTGATCCAGATCCACCATTCTCTGATAATAAGTAGGTGCAATAAATGCGAATTGATCCAGATCATAAGTGGTCAGGCTGCCGTCGCCTACCCAGCCGGCCAGCTTCGGATAATCATACTCCATCAGAATCGTGGGAAGATTCTTTGAAGAAGCCAACAGAGAATATGAGGTAAGTACATCTGTACGGGTGATAGGTACAAATTCAAGCTTGATATTGTACTGATCCGCGAAATTCTCCTGAAGCCACTGCTCCCAGTAGTTCTCACCGATAGCAGGAACACCTTCCTGTCCTCTGTCATACACAGGGATTCTCAGATTCACGGTCTCTGCGAAGGCTGTGTATCCCTCCACACCTGCGACCCCTTCCTGTCCGCCGGCTTCAGAGCTGGTCTCACCACTGCTTTCAGCGCTGCTCTCAGATGCCTCCGAACTTGTTTCGGAGCTTTGCTGCTCATTCCCCTGAGCAGATGATCCGTTTTCGTTGGATGCAGGTTCGCTTCCGCATCCTGTCAGAATGCCCAGTGCCATGGTACCGGTCAGCACTACGGCCAGAACCTTTTGAAGATATTTCTTCTTCATAAAAAATTTCCTCCTTTTGATTAAAATATTGTTATTAACCCGTTAAACGGGAAAACTACCCACTTATTGCTCCCTACACTATCGGGGATACGCTTACCCCTTCACAGCTCCGATCATAACACCCTTCACAAAGTACTTCTGAAGGAAAGGATAAATGCAGATAATAGGAATGGTTACTACCATTACGGCGGCTGACTGCAGCACTTCCGGCGTGCTGGTCACCGCCGCACCCTCCGACAAGGATACCGTCTGGGCCGCATTGGCCGAGGATACCATCTGAGCCAGCTTATACTGCGCCATTTTCAGCTTATCCGTCTGAATATAGTAAATATTGTCCGCGTAAGAATTCCAACGTCCTACCGCATAAAACAGAGATAATGTGGCAATGACCGGTTTGGAAAGAGGCAGTACAATCTTTGTCAGTATTTGAAGGTTGCTGGCTCCGTCCAGAAAAGCAGATTCCTCCAGGCTGTCCGGAATACTGGTCTGAAGCGAAGTCTTCATGATCAGCATGTTGTAAGGCGAATAAATCAGCGGCAGGATCAATACCCACATATTGTCCAGCAAATTCAGTTTATCCATCAGCAGATAACTGGGAATCAGACCTGCACCGAAATACATGGGGATCATCAGTGCAAACGTGAAAAATGTCCTTCCCTTCAGCCGCTTTTTGGACAGGGGATATGCCGCGCAGGTACACACCAACATACCAAGGGCTGTGAAAATCGTCGTGACCACGATGCTGTAGACCATGGCATAAGTCAGACCGCCATCCTTGAATATGGACACATAGGCATCAAAATTAATTCCTTTCGGCCAGAAAGCAACCTGCTTCGCCACCACATAAGTATTTCCAGATATGGATTTCGCCGCCAGATGAAGGAACGGCAAAATGCAGGTCAGACACAAAAGCACAATAAGCGCCATCATCACAAAATCGCTGACACGGAATTTATTAATCGCTCTGTTGCCCTCATTGGACACTTCCGCACCGCGTATTACTTCTTCTTTTTTCTTAGCCAATTTTGTCACCTCCCGCCTTCTCACAGCAAACCATCTTCACCAAGCTTCTTGGCGACCCTGTCGGCCAGCAGTACCAGCACCACGCCCACCGCCGACTGAAACAGGTTCACTGCCGTGGACATGCTGAATTTACCGCCTCCGAGACCTTTATCATATATGTAGATAGCCAGCTGATACTGGAAATCTCGAACCTGACTGTTGCCGAACTCTCTCAGTCTCTCCAGATTACTTCCCATGACACGGCCCAGATTCATAATCAGCAATGTCACTACAGTACCTTTGATGCCGGGAAGTGTAATATGCCACATTCTTTTCCATCTGTTGGCTCCGTCGATCATGGCTGCTTCATACAGCTCTCCGCTGATACCGGTGATGGCTGCCAGATAGATGATGGTACCCCAGCCCATTCCCTGCCAGACACCCACCAGCAGATACGTCACTGCCCAGTGCCATTTCTCCGTCAGGAATGGAATTCCTTCCTGTATCATTCCCGCATTCATCAGCGCAATGTTCACCAGACCTGTGGTAGGCCGGAACATGGAATAGGCCACCGCACCTACGATAACCCAGGACAGAAAGTGAGGCAGATAAAGAATGGTCTGTGTCACTTTCTTAAATTTGGGATAACGCAACTCGTTCAGAATTAATGCCAATATGATCGGCATGGGAAATCCCACCAGCAGGTCCAGCAAATTAAATACAATCGAATTCTTTAATGCACGGAAGAAATCTGCGTCTCTGAAAATTTTGGCAAAGGTCTCCATGCCTACCCATTTACTTCCCTCAAATCCCTTTGCCGGCTTATAGTCCATAAATACCAGCCGCAATCCGGGATATGCCGCATAGTTAAAAATAATGACCATAGCCAGCGGAAAAAGCAAAAGCATATATAACTGCCAATCCCGCTTAAATGCATTTCTCCAGGTCACCCCTGATTGTACATTTGGTTTTCCGGCTTTTTTCTTTGCCATTTAACCACCTCCCACATTTTTCCATCGTTTAGTTTTACCCTTAACTACCGTCTGCAAGTAAATCTTATTGGCACTTTGCATAAATCAGACACTTATATTATCAAACACATTAGATATTTTTTCTAAGCATTTTCAATGTAAAACTATGCAGAAACGATGATTTATTAAGTGGGTTGGCCTACCTCTTTTTGTGAATAAGCCCCTCCAAAACAATGCAATTTTTACCATCTTTCACGCAAAAACAACCATTTCAAAAATGCTTTTTCCCCACAAATGGCTATTTTCCGGGCTTTTTCAATATTTTCACACGATTTTTCCTACAATCATGCGGTTGCTTTTCTTCCCTTTGCTTGTTACTATTCTCATATATGGATTTACCTGGAATGCGGTTAAAATTTGCATACAATCAGTAGTAGAAAGGAGAACCGAATGGCAAAAGCAAAGGGCCTTGTCATGGAATATCGCAATTACTACCTTCCTGTGCAATTTCCTGTACTATTGCTTTCCGGTGACTACTGGAGAATTTCAGACATTCCCAGTGGCAGACTGCATTTTCATAACTGTCTGGAGATCGGTATCTGCCATTCCGACAGTGGATTTATAGAATTTTCCGGCAGGGTCATTCCCTTTAAAAAAGGGGATGTGACCATAATTCCTAAAAATGTTCCCCATACCACATACAGCACTCCCGGAACCGAAAGTCACTGGTCTTATCTCTTCGTTGACCTCCGGGAAATGTTCCACAATATCCTGCCTGCAAGCTGGAACAATTATGATCTGACCATTTATTCCTTTGAGGATTTCCAGCCCGTTTTCAGCAACGCAGAATACCCTCGCTTTTACCGCCTGGCTACGGACATTATTGCAGAGCTGGAAGCCCGTACACCCGGACACCAGCTTAGTGTCAAAGGTCTGTTGCTGTCTCTCTATATTGAAATTCTCCGCAACGAGCCGCTGAAGGGAAACGGAAAGACAAATGAAGAGACCGCCTCTACGGCGGCGAAAAGCATAAAAGAAGAGGCTGATAACTCTCTGGCTATCGCCCCTGCTCTGGAATATATAGAAGGAAATTACATGCACCAGTTTACCATAGAACACCTGGCCAGTCTGTGCCACTGGAGTCCCACGCATTTCCGCCGTGTTTTTCATGAAATTATGGGAGTGCCCCCCCTGGATTACCTTAATAATACAAGGGTATCTAAAGCCTGCGGCTTGCTGCGAAGCACGGAAGAGTCCATTCTCAACATTTCTGAAATGGTGGGATTTCGGTCTGTCTCCAGCCTGAACCGCTATTTTCTGAAAATTATGCGGATGTCTCCAAGAGATTACCGCAAACAAATGCGGCTCTCGGCGGACGATGCCGAGAACCGCTCTATTCTGGAATATTCAGGATGGATGTATCCGGAAAAGTGAAAAATTACTCCTCCTGTTTGCGATACTGCACCGGAGTCATACCATAATTCTTTTTGAACAACCGGTTGAAATGTTCCACATTTTCATACCCAACTTCATAAGCCACGTTCTCCACTGTCTGATCTGTCTCCTTCAGCAAAGTGCGGGCTTTTTTCATGCGCTCTTTCCGTACTGCCTCCTGGAAAGTCATACCTGCTTTTTCCTTGATATATTTGGAAAGATAAGGCTTAGAAAGATGGAATGCCTCCGACAGGGTGTCCAATGTCACTGTTTTATAGTCATTTTTGATAAAACTGATGATTTCCACAATGCGCTCTTCCCTGCCCTCGGTAATATGCTGCTCTACAGCCAGCTTGTTTGTGGCAGAGGCCAACGCTGCAATGGAAGCTTTGATAATATCTTCGTCCACGCCGACTCCCCAATAGTATTTTCCCTCACACAATACCGCCACATAGGCAGCCGCCTTGGAACTGGAGCCTTTTGAAATTGCATGTTCCTCATATACTGCCAGCTGGTAACTGATTCCAAAATAAGTCTTGATTGCATTGCTCACTGCGTCAAGCCGTCCATTTCCGGCAGCCTTGATGACTCTCGTGTCGCCTTCCTGTCCTATGGTCACTTCCGCCTGAATTCCATTTTCCTGCCTGAAATGGCATTCCGGAATATGGAATACGTTCCGGGGATTGATATAATTTTCCTCGAAAATTGCATAAATTTCCGAAGGATGCAGCTCCTGATGCCGCTTGTCAGACACTCCCTTAATCAGATAGCCTACTTCCTCTTTCATAGCCGCAGGCAGTGAAAATCCAAACTGCTGCTTTAATACAAAAGCCACGCCGCCCTTACCGGACACACTGTTAATTCGAATGACATCGGACTCATATTCCCGCCCCACATCTGTAGGGTCTATAGGCAAATATGGCACATCCCAACGGTTTCCGCTCTTTCCTTCCTTCAGCCATGCCATACCCTTACTGATAGCGTCCTGATGAGAACCGGAAAACGCCGTAAACACCAAATCCCCTGCATACGGAACCCTCTCATGTACCTTCATCCCGGTAAATCGTTCATAAGTTTCTCTGATTTTCATAATATGAGAAAAATCGAGGCCGCTGTCCACGCCATGACACATCATATTCAATGCCACAGTCACAATATCCACATTGCCCGTCCGTTCTCCATTTCCGAACAGAGTCCCTTCCACCCGGTCTGCTCCCGCCAAAATGCCGAATTCGGCGTCGCTGACGCCACAGCCTCTGTCATTGTGCGGATGTACGCTGAGAACTACATTCTCACGATATTTCATATGTTTGTGCATATACTCCACCTGGCAGGCAAACACATGGGGCATAGCCACCTGTACCGTAGTCGGCAGGTTGATAATTGCCTTGTGCTCAGGATCCGGCTGCCACACATCCAGCACCGCATTGCAGACTTCCAGCGCATACTCCGGCTCCGTCTGCGAAAAGCTCTCCGGACTATATTCAAACGTAAAGTTTCCCTCTGTCTCCTCCGCCATCTCCTTCAAAAGCTTTGCGCCATCCACCGCCAGCTGCTTGATAGCTTCCTTATCTTTCTTGAAAACCTGTTCCCTCTGCTCTACGGAAGTAGAATTATAGAGATGAACCACGGCATGGGGAGCTCCCTTTACTGCTTCAAACGTTTTGCGTATAATATGCTCCCTGGCCTGAGTCAGCACTTGAATCGTCACATCATCGGGAATCATGTCCCTCTCGATCAGGGCACGGATAAAATTATATTCCGTGTCGGAGGACGCCGGAAACCCCACCTCTATTTCTTTGAATCCAATCTCTACCAACAGCTTAAAAAATTCCAGCTTATCCTCTAACGCCATGGGGTCAATCAGGGCCTGATTGCCGTCGCGCAGATCCACACTGCACCAGATAGGCGGCTTTTCTACAGATTCCTTCTTCACCCAGTCGTAAGTCACCTCCGGCGGCATATGATAGGTTTTACCGTACTTTTTGCTGATTGTCGTCTTTTTCATATCTTGATTTCCTTTCCCTGCACAGCCAAATGGTCTGAAATGTGCACCCTCTTTTCACATGACCTCCCAAACCTGTAAATCTACGCTGTCGATTTAAAAATGGTAACACAAATTATAAAATTATGCAAGTCTCTATTTAACTATCATTATTGATTTATTTTATCCTCTTATTTAACTAAAATCAGCATTAATTCCTTATTATATCTGTTTTTGCAAAATAAATATTGTTCTATTTTTATTTGTATCTATGTCCTATTTTAATCTGGCGACGAGCCTTCCTATAATGTAAAAAAGCCGCCACACACCTGCGGCAGCCTTTCCTCGTTTTCTCATCCTTTGTCCAAAAGCCTGTGTATCTTCTCATGGGGATCCAAAAGCTTTGATATTGATTTCCCCGCATTCACGGAGTGAATATAAATTGCAATATATTTTGTGATATCCACCTCCCGATACCAGGGTGCGTTTCTAATCTCATCCCGGCGGTAGGAGGCATTGGTAATAAATACGGCCTCCAGAACATTTTTGTTGTAAGCATCGTTAAAATGCTGTATTCCTTCCGTAAACAGTCCAAATGTGGCTATGGCAAATACTCTCTTTGCTCCCTGCTTTTTACAGTATTTCGCCACGTCCAGCATAGTCGTTCCGGAACAAATCATGTCATCCACAATAAAGACATCTTTATTTTTCACGCTGGGTCCAATGTATTTATGTATATCCACTACGTAGTTGCCACCCACAACCTTAGTCCTGGACCTGCGTTTGTAGAAAATCCCCATATCCAGGCCCAGCTCATTGGTATACTTGAAATTCCTTGTGGTGGCTCCCAGATCCGGAGAGACAAAAATAGAACAATCCTCCGAAAATGTAATGTCGGAATAATTCTTCTTAATCGCTTTCATCACCTGATAAATCGGAAATAAATCGTCAAAGCCATTATAAGGCACTGCATTTGCAACCCGATTATCATGTACATCAAAGGCAGTAATATTCTTTACGCCTATATTCTCCAGCTCCCTCAACGCCATGGCACAGTCCAGAGACTCCCTGGAAATCCTTCGATCCTGTCTGCTCGCATACAATAGGGGCGAAATCACGTTAATCCTGTACGCTTTTCCCCCGATGGCAGACACTGTTCTTTTCAGATTCTGAAAATGCTCGTCCGGCGACATCGTAATATTCTGTCCATACATTTGATAGGAACAGGCATAATTTCCCACATCCATCAGAATATACACATCCGCCCCCCGGATCGTGTCCTCCAGCACTGCTTTTGCGTCACCCGTGGAAAAACGGACAATCTGAGAATTCACCACATGGCACTCTTCTTTATTATACGTCTCACGTAGATAATACTCAATCTTGCTGGAGAGTTCCTCTGTTCCATACAAAGGGATTAATACGATGGGAATAGAATGATTTGCTGCCAATGGACTCATGTCTTCCTCCTTATGTTGTAACCTGAAGCTGTGATTGTAAGCGGCATTTTTCTCATGAATCAATTTACATACAATGTTTCCATTTAATAGTGTATAATATTTCCTTCCCTTTTACAAGAAAGATTTTCATCAAGTAGAAGAATCTTTTCTCCCCTGCCAGTCGCACGACCCGCATGGTATATCAGTAGCAGTATTCCATATGCGGGGGCCTATGCATACTAAAAGGCATCCTTCTCCACACGGGATAAAGATGCCTTCCTTATTACTTCCAGAATTTTTTCTTCTTTCCTTCTTTTACATTTTCTCTATTTTCCCCATTACGGTCCTGCTCGGAGGCTGTCTTTGCAGCATTAAGAGAATTCCCGGTCAGCTCGTCAAACTGCCGAAGCAGTTCTTTTGCCTCCGGCTTTAATCTGTCAGGTACTTGAACTACCAAAGTCACATAATGGTCGCCTCTGACATCTTTATTCCTCCAGGAGGGCACACCCTTTCCGCGGAGACGTATTCTGGTATCGGTCTGCGTTCCGGCTTTTACATCATAAATCACTTTGCCGTCCACCGTATCGATTAGTATTTCACCACCCAATGCCGCTACCGCGAAAGATACCGGAACCGTGGAATAAATGTCAAAGTCCTGCCTCTGGAAAATCGGATGCCGTCCCACGATTACTTCAATCAATACATCTCCTCTGGGACCGCCGTTGATTCCCGGTTCTCCCAGTCCGGGCATACGCGTGGATTGGCCGTTGTCAATACCGGCGGGGATATCCACAGAATAACGCTTCTTCATGGAAATATATCCTGTACCCCGACAATCTACACACTTATCCTTGATAACCTTGCCGCTTCCCTGACAGTCCGGACAGGTCTGCACATTACGGACTGTTCCAAAAAGCGACTGCTGTGTAAATACCACCTGGCCTTTTCCGCCACATTTGGAGCAAGTCTCTGGGCTGGTTCCCGGCTTCGCACCGGAACCATTACAGGTTTTACAGGTTTCTTTTACATTCAGTTCTATCTCTTTCTTGCAGCCAAATACAGCTTCTTCAAATGTAATACGGACACTGGTCCGCAGATTTGCGCCCTTCATAGGACCGTTGCTGCGGGATCTGCTCCGCCCGCCGCCGAAGAGATCACCGAAAATGTCACCAAATATATCACCGAAATCGGCTCCGCTGAAGTCAAAACCTCCTCCGCCTCCCATCCCGCCTTCAAAGGCAGCATGGCCGAACTGATCGTATTGACGTCTCTTATCCGGATCACTTAACACGGCATAGGCTTCGGAAGCTTCCTTAAATTTCTTTTCCGCTTCCGCATCACCGGGATTCATGTCCGGATGATATTTCTTCGCCAGAACGCGATATGCTTTTTTGATTGCAGCGTCATCTGCGCCTTTATCCACTCCAAGGACTTCATAGTAGTCCCGTTTCTGCTCTGCCATATTAACACCTCATGTTTTGTGCTTCATTCTTTTCTATATATACCAAAATTTCAACTGATGAATATTTTGAGTCGTGAGTATAAATTATCACATTTTTCGAAGTTTTTCAATCTTTTTTAAAAACTGAGTCGAATTCCTGACAGCATTGAATTCTCCTCTCCATAACCATATGCTCCATCGAAGGACATACACTTACAAAACCGGAGAAACGGCGCCGCAAATGCGGCACCGTTCAAACCTTATACCTCGCGGAAATCTCCGTCGATTACATCATCATCGGGAGCGGAACTGCTTCCCGCACCCATGTCGGCGCCCATATCCGGACCTGCCGCACCGCCCTGAGCCTGCTGCATATTCTCATACATCTTGGTGAACAGGCTCTGTGCACTGTTCATCAGCTTCTCCCTCGCCGCTTTCAGCTCATCCACATCGCTCTCGGTCATCTCCTGATCCTTCGTCCGCTCCAGAATCGCCTTCACCGCATCCAGATCGGCCTGAACCGCAGATTTTTCACTGTCGCTGATCTTATCGCCAACCTCGCTCAATGCCTTTTCTGTCTGGAAGACAAAGGAATCGGCTTCATTTCTGGCCTCCACAGCTTCCTTCCTCTTCTTATCCTGAGCTTCGAACTCTGCAGCTTCCTTTACCGCTCTCTCGATCTCATCATCGGACATATTGGAGCCTGCCGTAATCGTAATATGCTGTTCCTTGCCGGTTCCCAGATCCTTTGCAGATACATTTACAATACCGTTTGCATCAATATCAAAGGTAACTTCAATCTGAGGTACACCTCTCCTTGCAGGAGGGATCCCATCCAACCGGAACTGTCCAAGGGATTTATTATCTCTGGCAAACTGTCTCTCACCCTGCACCACATTGATATCCACTGCCGTCTGATTATCTGCCGCCGTGGAGAAAATCTGGCTGTGCTTTGTAGGAATCGTGGTATTTCTCTCAATCAGTCTGGTGGCCACACCGCCCATGGTCTCAATAGACAGGGACAGAGGCGTTACATCCAGCAACAGGATATCGCCTGCGCCTGCGTCGCCGGCCAGCTTGCCGCCCTGCACGGAAGCGCCGATTGCCACACACTCGTCAGGATTCAGAGACTTGCTGGGCTCCTTGCCTGTCAGCTGTCTCACCTTATCCTGTACCGCAGGAATACGGGTGGAACCGCCTACCAGAAGCACCTGACCCAGGTCGGAATTGTTCAGTCCCGCATCCTTCATGGCGTTCTGAACAGGAATTGCTGTCTTCTCCACCAGGTCATGTGTCAGTTCATCAAACTGTGCCCGGCTCAGGTTCATATCAAAATGCTTCGGGCCCTCTGCCGTTGCGGTAATGAAAGGAAGGTTGATGTTGGTCGTCATGGCGCTGGAAAGCTCTTTCTTCGCCTTTTCAGCCGCCTCTTTCAGTCTCTGCATAGCCATCTTATCATTGGAAAGGTCCACGCCCTCCGCCTTCTTAAACTCGGAAAGCATCCACTGAATCACCTTGTTGTCAAAATCATCACCGCCCAGATGTGTATCGCCATTGGTCGCCAGAACTTCTATAACGCCGTCGCCGATCTCAATGATAGACACATCAAAGGTACCGCCTCCCAGGTCATATACCATGATCTTCTGCTCTTTTTCATTGTCCAGGCCATAAGCCAATGCTGCCGCAGTGGGCTCGTTGATGATACGCTTCACTTCAAGACCGGCAATCTTACCGGCATCCTTGGTGGCCTGACGCTGTGCGTCATTGAAATAAGCGGGAACCGTAATCACTGCTTCGGCTACCTTCTCTCCCAGATAGCTCTCCGCATCCGCTTTCAGCTTCTGCAGAATCATGGCGGAAATCTGCTGGGGCGAATATCTCTTGCCATCGATGGAACGGCCGTTATCCGTACCCATGTCTCTCTTAATAGAAGCGATCGTCTTCTCCGCGTTGGTTACTGCCTGACGCTTTGCAGGCTCACCTACCAGCCTCTCACCTGTCTTTGTAAAAGCCACTACGGAAGGAGTAGTCCTTGCGCCCTCCGCATTTGCGATAACAGTAGGCTTTCCACCTTCCATAACTGCCACGCAGCTGTTTGTCGTACCTAAGTCAATACCGATAATCTTGCTCATTTTTATATCCTCCTGAATTTGTTCTCTCTTTATCTGAATTATTTCTTACTACCTAAATTTAAAAACTTTTCATCATATAAGACCAATCCGCTGCTTTCTGGGAAAATGCCCTCTCTTGGCATTTTCCTGGGTGAAACTTAGATTTTCTTAGGCGGCGTCTTTCGACGCCTTAGAAAATCTTTTCACCCTACTACAGCCACCATAGAATGTCTCACCACGCCATCCCGGTAAGTATAGCCCTTCTGCAGCTCCTGCGCCACCGTTCCGCTTTCATATTCTTCACTTTCCACCTGCATCACCGCGTTATGGAGATTGGGGTCAAATTCCTGTCCGACGGCTTCAATAGGCTTCACTCCTATATTTTCCAGCTCGGTAAGCAGCTGCTTATATACATGCACCATTCCGTCTACAAAAGGATCTTCCTTTTTATCCTCCGGCACTGTGGCCAGACCTCTCTCAAAATTGTCCACTACGGGAAGTATCTTTTCAATGACACTCTTTGCTCCCGTTTCGAACATAGCATGTTTTTCCTTTTCCGTCCGATTTCTGAAATTCTCGAACTCAGCCAGCTGACGTTTCACCTTATCTTCCAACTGTTCAATTTGATCCTTATACCCCTGTGCTTTCTTATCCAGCTTCGCCTGCTTTTTTGCAGCTCTCTTCTCAGCCCAGGTTTTCGGATCCTCTCCCTCGGGCGGTCCCTGTTCCTCTTCCTCTTCGCCGTTTTCTGCTGTCTGCTCTTCCTCCTGCCCGGTATCCCCCTTGGGCGCCTGAGCCTCGGCCTTCTCCTCCATATTTACTTCATCCGTTTCTGTCTGAGAAGTTTCCTTCGTGTCTATTTCCTTTTCGCGTTCCTGATCTGCCATATTTTGTTCCCTGCTCCAATCCTTTCTTAAGTTTTAGCCCTGTAAAGCTCATCGAGCTGTGTCTGTATGGTTTTCAACGTAACCACTACCTTGTCATAGTCCATTCTCTTCGGGCCTACGATACCAATTGTTCCCTTCATACCTCCGCCCAATTCATAGGTTGCCGTGACCACGCTGCAATCCTTCATACTCTTTACCGGCGTCTCCGCCCCTATATAAACCTGAATCCCTGTCTCCTGGTCCCCTGTATGTGTTTCCTGAAGGAGTTCTCCCAACAGCTGCTTTTCCTCGAAAGTATTGATCAGCTCACTTGCTTTCTGCTGATCTGCCAGTTCGGGATAACGGAATATATTATTGGTTCCGCTGGTATAAATCTCCAGGTCCTCCTCCGCCCTGATGGCTTCGGCCACCGCGTCGATCACTTCGCTGACCAGATGGCTGTGAATCCCCGCCTGCTGCTTCATGACTGCTATCATGGCCAGATTGATCTCATCGATAGCCAGACCGTTCAGATGCGTGTTCAACAGGATATTCAGCTTCAGCAATGTCTCATCATCCAGCTCCTCTTCCATGGGAAGAATATTGTTCTTAATCACATTTCCCTCTATCACGATAACTGCAAGTAACTGGCGGGCATCTACCCGGGAAAGCTGGATAAATTTCAGCTTGCTGCGCTTCGTCTGCGGTGCGGAAATCATGGTGGCATACTGTGTATTCTGTGCCAGAACTCTGGCCACCTGCTTCAGCAGCGTCTCCATCTTGTCCTGACGCTCCACCAACATTTCCTTCATCTCCACCACTTCCCGTTCCTTCTCTTCCATCATGGTATCCACATAGAGGCGATATCCCTTATCGGAAGGAATCCGACCTGCAGAAGTATGGGGCTGAAAAATGTATCCCATTTCTTCCAGATCGGCCATTTCATTTCGAATGGTGGCAGAACTCAGATTCAGGTCGGTATACTTGGAAATGGTTCTGCTGCCAACCGGCTCACCTGTCTCCAGGTAATTGCGGATGACAGCCTGCAGGATTTTCTTTTTTCTCTCATCCAGCTCCATCCAGGCTTCCTCCCTTTTATTATTAGCACTCATTATAGGGGAGTGCTAACATCTTTCAAACATAAAATATCACTTACCCTATTCATTGTCAACCAATTTCACCAAAAATAATTCTAAAAAAATTCTAAATCATAATTCTTCCATAAAAAAACAGCATCCTTTCTTCCGCACGTCCGTGCCGGTTTGGATGCTGCTCTCTTTTATGTTTCTTTTTTATCACAGTTTCAGATGTCAAAGCTTCCGGTAAACTCACCGTTCATTACATAATAAACTTTGTTTTCTTCCGGCTTTACGTAAAGCTCAACCTCGCTCAGTTCGCCAACCTTGCGCTTCAGGTCGTATTTCCATACATCCTTCGCGATCTTTACCAGATCCTCCTGAGAATAAGATTTGCCCGCATACTGAATATGCATCTCGCATTTCTGCTCGACTTTCTTCGCAACTGTCTTAGCCGGCGCCTTTTTTACCGTCTCCTTTTTCGCAGTTTCCGTCTTTACTGCCGTCTTCTTCACGGCTGCCTTTTTGGTTCCCGCTGCCTTCACTTCCACATCCTTCGCCTCTGTTGCTTTGGGTTCTGCTACTTTTTCTTCTGCCTTTATCTCTTCTGTCTTAGTATCCATAGCTTCAACCTCTGCTGCTTTCACAGCTTTTGCCGCAGGTTTTGTAGATTTTCTTCCTGCCATAATAGCCCACTTCCTTTCTCAAACAATGAAATCATCTATATATATGAGCAAATATAGGAATTCATTCCCCCTCTGCCCTGATGTATTGTATTCCACTTTTGATAAAATGTCAACTATATATTGATTTTCTTCTCCCGCTATTGCTTTCCGGCGGCATATCCCTTAAACTATAAATACCAGTTCTATGGAAGGAAAAATAAAGGAGGCACAGAAAATGCTAAAGCGTGAGAACGCAGAAAAGCTGGAAAGATTTATCGCAGATTTTTATCAGGACCTGAGCAAAGTAAAAATGGACAAGTGGAATTACGAGGACGGCTGTATTCTGACAGCAGCCATTCAGCTTTACGAAGCTACCGGAAAAGAACGTTTCCGGGATTTTATTTTGGAATATATGGATTCCTATGTAACGGCAACGGGAGAAATTCTTCATTATAAAAGGGAAGATTTTAATCTTGACAATATAGCTCCCGGCAGAGCGGTAATTTTCGCTTACGAGCAGACCGGAGAAGAGCGCTACCGAAAAGCAATGGAGCTCCTGCTCAGCCAGCTGGCGGAGCAGCCCCGGATTAAGGCCGGAAATTTCTGGCACAAAAAAATTTACCCAAATCAGGTATGGCTTGACGGTCTGTTCATGGCGCAGCCCTTTTACATCGCCTATGACACGAAATTCGGCGGTAAGACCCATTATGTGGATATTACAGACCAGTTTGAACTGGTGCATAAAAAGATGTTCCATCCTCAGAAGAAGCTTTACTATCATGGCTATGACGAATCCAGAAGCATTTTCTGGGCGGACAAAAAAAGCGGTTGTTCCGCCAATTTCTGGCTCAGATCAATCGCATGGTTCCTGATGGCGCTGGTGGACACGATGGAAGAAATGGACAACTGGGCTTACGACTATTATCGGCAGCTGCTGGACATCTATAAGGAAGGTCTCCTTGGCATTCTTGCTTATCGTGATACGGAAAGCGGCCTTTTTTATCAGGTAGTGGATCAGGCGGATATCCCGGGCAATTACCTGGAGACTTCCGGCTCCTCCATGATAGCTGCCTCCATCCTGAAAGCCTGCCGTCTCAAAGTGTTGCTGGCCGAAAAATACCAGCCTGTGGGAGAAGCCATTCTGGAATCTATCATTGAGCAGAAGCTGCAGGAAAAAGACAGTGTACTGACATTGCAGGGAAACTGCAGCGTAGCCGGCCTGGGACCTCAGGAAGGCAGAAGAGATGGCAGTGTGGAATACTATCTGTCCGAGCCAGTGACCGCAGATGACAGAAAGGGAATCGCCGCCACTTTCATGGCTTATGCACAGTATCTGAAGCTACAGGAGTTGTAATTAATTGATTTATAGTATAGCACTATAGAAAGGTATCTATTATGGAAGGAAAAATCCTCTTTAAGACCGCCCGGAATTTCGTCCTTGAGGTATTGGATCCGAAAGCGGATTACCGGACGAAAGAATACACGCTCTACCTGAACGGAACCTACTATGTGACTACCGATCAGACGATTCTGTCCGTCTATGGCTTAAAGCCGGACACGGATTATGAGGTACAGCTGAAATGTGGAAATGAGGTCTCGGAAATCATTCCTGTACATACGGATTACGAATATGTCACTTTGAATGTAAAAGATTTCGGTGCAAAAGGAGATGGTGTCACTGACGATACCGCCTGTCTCCAGGCAGCCATCATGACGGTCCCCGAGCACAGTCGTGTCTATGTGCCGAAGGGAACCTATCGCTTTACCCATCTCTTTCTGAAAAGCCACATGAAGCTCGAACTGGCAAAAGATGCCCTGCTTTTGGCTATTCCCGACAGCGAAAAATACCCCGTTCTACCGGGGAGGGTAGAAAGCTATGACGAAAAGGGGGAATTTCTCCCCGCAAGCTGGGAAGGCAGTCCCACAGACAGCTATGCCAGCATTGTCACCGGCATGTATGTGGAAGACGTAGTCATCTATGGACAGGGAAGTATAGACGGCGCCGCAGATTTCCACAACTGGTGGAATCTGGATAACCAGAAAGTTGCTCCCGCCGCAAGGCCCCGGATGATGTTCCTGAATCACTGTAAGGACATTGTAGTACAGGGTGTCACTTTCCGGAATTCCCCCTCCTGGAACATGCATCCTTATTTCTCTGAGAATCTCCGTTATCTGGATATCAGGATTGAATCACCGGACAATTCTCACAATACGGACGGCATCGACCCTGAATCCTGCACCAATGTGGAGATTGCAGGTGTATATTTTTCTGTGGGAGATGACTGCATTGCAATCAAGTCAGGCAAAATGTATCTGGGGAAAACTTATCGCACACCTTCCAAAGACATTCTGATTCGCAACTGCTGGATGGAACGGGGACATGGAGGTGTGACAATCGGCAGCGAAAACGCCGGGGGCGTGGACAATATTTTAGTAAAAAACTGCTGCTTTTTCAATACAGACCGGGGCTTACGGGTAAAAAGCAGGCGGGGACGCGGAAAGGATTCCTATCTCACAGGTATTACATTCGAACATGTAAAAATGGACGGTGTCATGACCCCCTTTGTCATTAATTGTTTTTATTACTGCGGACCGGACGGAAAATCAGAGTATGTGGCCTGCAAGGATCCTCTCCCGGTGGATGAAAGGACCCCTAAAGTAGGCAAAATCGCAATACGCAATGTAAGATGTACCAACTGTCACGTGGCCGGACTCTATTTTTATGGACTGCCCGAATCAAAAATCGAAAGCGTGGAGATGGAAAATGTGTTCATTTCCTATGCAAAAAATGCACAGCCCGGAGTCGCAGCCATGATGACCGGCTGCGAAAAAAACAGCCGTAAAGGAATCTTCGTCAGAAATGCGGAACGCGTAACTCTGAAAAATGTCATTCTGGAAGGAAACCATGGAGAAGCCCTGGACATCGATGGGGTGGATCAGTGGAGCTGGGACTGAATATCCGAAAAAAGGGGAGATTACAGCTGTTGACTCCACAAAAAAGCTGTCCTGATCGGTTACAGCCAGTCAATATACCAAGTCAGAAGCTATTGATAATGCGCAGAAAACGGAATTACCTCATCGGGAGTTTACAGGAATAAAGGTGTGACATATGGCACAGAAAAAAGATATGACAACCGGAAAGATTGCTCTTCCCCTGATTACATTTACGATTCCCCTTGTGCTGGGGAACCTCTTCCAGCTTACCTATAACGCGGCCGATTCCGTGATTGTGGGACACTATGTAGGGGAAAGCGCCCTCGCGGCAGTAGGGACCTCCGCCCCGCTGATGAACATTGTTCTTCTGCTGATCAGCGGCCTGTGCATGGGTGCCAGCATTCTGATGAGCTCTCAATACGGTTCAAAGGATTATGACCTGCTTTCCCGACAGATCAGTACCACCTTCCTGGCAGGCTGCGGATTTTCCGTGTGCTTCTCCGTACTCACCATCCTGCTTGCCAGGCCGCTGTTAGTCCTGATTCGTGTTCCCGAAGAGGTCAGAGGAGATGCCTGCCTCTATCTGCGCATTATATTTACAGGTATTTTATTTACTTTCATCTACAACTTTCTGGCCAATACGCTGAGAGCCCTGGGAGACAGCAGAACGCCTCTATATTTCCTGATCGCCAGCGCCATACTCAATATTTTCGGCGATATACTGATGGTGGCTGTATTGGGCCTGGGAGTCATGGGAAGTGCTGTCTCCACAGTACTCAGCGAAGCCGTTTGTTGCCTGCTTTGTGCCGCCTACATCAAAAGGAAGATTCCTCTTCTGTGTCTCGGCAAAGGATGGCTGGTATTCGACAGTAAGCTACTTCGGAAGACCCTTGCCTACGGCAGCACAAGCGCCATGCAGCAGGTATGTCTGCAAATAGGGAAAACAGTTATTCAGGCTATGGTTAACACCCAGGGTGTCAGTGTTATGGCCGCTTTTACCGCCGTGAACAGAGTGGACGATTTTGCCTATACCCCTCAGCAGAACATCGGTCATGCCATGACTACCTTTATCGCCCAGAACAAGGGTGCGGATCACAGAGAAAGAATCCGGAAAGGATTTCAGAGCGGTATTCTCATTGAAATTGTATACTCTGTATTTATCTGCAGTACCATTCTTTTTACAGCACCGTTTATTATGAATTTGTTCACTGACAATAAAGATGCGGAAGTAGTATCTCTGGGTGTCTCCTACCTGCGGCGGATTGCCATTATGTACCTGCTTCCCGGCTTTACCAACGGTATACAGGGGTTCTTTCGGGGTATGGGCGATCTGAAAGTCACCCTGTACAGCACTTCTATGAACATGCTGGGAAGAGTGGCCGCCGTTTATCTGCTGCTGATGGTATTTCACCTGGGCTTTGTCAGCCTGGCCTGGGCTAATTTTGCAGGCTGGATTGTAATGCTGCTGTTCGAAGTGCCATTACTTATCAGGCAGCTGAGGTGGCTTGCCTCGAAAGAACAGAAGCCTGCCCTATGAAAAGAAATCGTAACCGTTCAGTCAGATCCTGAACGGTTACAGGAAATCAGAAACCGGAGGTATGAATGAAAGACAAGACAATCCGAGACAGACTGAAAGACAGAGAACTGAAGGTATTCACCACGGCTTTCCTGCTGTTCCTGTTTATGGCGGCTCTGGTCGGCATGGCACAGGACAGACAGGATCCTGTGACTGTTATCCGTGGATTATGGACAATCATAATTTCCCGGGACGCATTGATAACTGATTACTTTGAACTGGCCGGCTACGGCACAGCGCTGCTGAATGCCTGTCTGGTGCTCAGCTTGGGACTTTTCCTGCTGCACAGAGAACAGGTTAAGTTCACAGGTCTGACCATGGCAGCCATATTCATCTATGTAGGCTATGGTTTCTGGGGCAAGAATCCGGTGAATATCCTGCCGATTCTCCTGGGTTCCTCCCTTTATGCAAAGCTGCACGGTTCCCGGCTGAGCCGATACCTCTACACAGCCCTGTTCGGAACCAGCCTCTCTCCGCTGATTACAGAGCTGGTGTACCTTCTGCCTTTTGACTGGAAAATCAATCTGCTGATTTCCATCGGCGCAGGTATTTCCATCGGTTTTATTTTACCTGAGCTTTCCGTACATACCGCTTCCATGCATAAGGGCTTCAATTTATTTAATGTGGGATTTTCCGCCGGTACCCTGGCATTTGTGATGGTATGTATCCTCAAATCCTTCGGCCTGGAAAGTCAGCCGGCAATGATCTGGAGAGCAGGAAGACCTTTATGGATTGGAGTCGGGCTTTATGGCTTTTTCCTTCTGACCTTTCTCTATGGTCTGTACCTGAATCAGGGAAACATAAAGGACCTCCTGAAGATATGGAAGCATCCCGGCAGAGCAGTGGCTGATTTCGTCCTGATGGAAGGTGTTGGCGGCACTCTGATGAATATGGCTCTGGTAGGGTCCATCTGTGTCACTTATATCTACCTGATCGGCGGTGATTTCTCCGGTCCGGTGGTAGGTGCGATCCTGACGGCCTTCGGCTTTTCCGCTTTTGGCGCCCATGTCAGGAATTACTGGCCGGTACTCTGCGGCGTATTTCTGTCCACCTTTCTGAATCAGTTTACGCCCACCACTCCCGGAATCCAGCTGGCTGCAATTTTTGCGGTGGGCCTTGCCCCCATTGCCGGACGCTTCGGTGTCATCGCCGGAATACTGGCCGGAATGTTGCACGTGGCTATCGTCATGTGCACTTCCCAGATGTACGGCGGATTAAATCTGTATAACAATGGTTTCAGCGCCGGCTGGGTGGCCATAATCATGTTACCGGCACTGGAAAGCTTCATGCTGGAAAAAGATAAAAGGAAAAAGAGGAAAAGTGAAAATGTATGACGAGCAGAGAAAAGTATCGAAAATCATGGCTGAGCTGACCATGTTCTTCCTGTCAGTGGGGGCAGACCAGATAAGCTCCAACATAGAAAAAACAGAAGAGTATGAACGTATCACATTCCACGCTAATTATCACCCGGACAATGAAAAGGATCTGGACGCGCTCCATTGCCTGAATGAGCAGAGAAACGATGGCATTGAGGACATCTACTGGGAGCTGGCTGGTTCCGGTAATTACGGAGAGACCAGCGAGCTGTTGCTGGTGGGCATGATGGTGGATAAAGCGGAGGTCTGTGTAGAGGACGGTTTTGTAAACCTGACATTGTATAAGAGACTCGAAGACTGATACCTGAAAATCATTCGGTGCACTGCCGGATGATTTTTTCATTTGTTTAAATCCTTTTTGAGGTTTCTGCCGTTTTATATACTATAAGGGATGCATGGTAAATTCGCTTTTAATTCACAAGAGGCGCGGACTCCTGCAAGGACCTTCAAGGTCCTGAGGGCTAAGTCAAGGTTACTATAATGGCCAACAGGGGACTGTCGCCAAAGTCCGGAATTACTGCAATGGCTGATGGAGGACTATCCCCTAAAGCAAAGGGGACGGCAGAGAAGGCCGGTGGTTCTTTCCTCGGCGGGGTAACGCGCCGGTAAACTAATCCTTAACTGCGACTAAAGCGCGAAAGTACCGCGCTTAAGTCTCCGTAAAGGCTGGATTTTACCTCTGCTAAGGGCACCCCTTGTGTGCGCAAAGTGTCCATGCGGACACTTGCGAAAGAGCCACCGGCCTCCTCTGCCTGTTTCTCTGCATGTTTTACAGGCATGGCG
>CAQUWW010000011.1:0-12230 GCA_948896875.1 uncultured Acetatifactor sp.
CGGAGGACTCTTTAGCCGGAACCATGAATGGAAACTATGATGCCAGAGAAAGGTTCGACTGGCTGGACAGAGCACTGCGGAACCGATTGGCTGAGCCGGGAAAACTGGCGGATAAAATTCAGTTCATGGAACAGCTGCTTATGAGAAAGCTGGAGACTGCAAGACGTAAAGAAGCGGTAGACAGGACTATAAATACTATTCTTTCCCATTATGGCACATTGGAGATAAGCGGTTTGGCAAAGGAGAATTATGTCGGCGTCCGACAGCTGGAACGGCTTTTTCAGGAATATATCGGAATAACGCCGAAGAAGCTGAGCAATCTGGTGCGCTATCAGTTTTTGTGGAACGATGTTGTAAGACAATGCAATTTTGATATTCAGAATGCAGTTTACCAGTATGGATTTACCGATGTCGCACATCTGATGCGGGAATTCAGGCGATATCATACGATGAACATTCGTGCCGCCAGGAAGGCGGCCTTCCAGTTTCTTCCGGAACAGTCGGTTCCAATGTCGGAAATATACAAGATTTTCTGAGAGAAATTCTGTAAAATAGGTACAGTTCGGCAGCGGAGAAATGGCATGCCGGAACTGCTGCGCAGCCAATTACGGATTAAGAAGAAAGAGAGGAACCCAACATGAAATATTGTACAACACTGATCGCTGTGAGAAATATGGAGAAATCCCTGCAGTTTTACAAAGATTTATTTCAGCAGGAAGTAACCCTTGATCTGGGATGGAACAAAGCTCTGAGCTGTGGTCTTGCACTGCAGGAGCACTTTGACCGACTGGCCGAATTTCCTGCAGATACCATGCATTTTCGCTCCAATACCATGGAATTGTATTTTGAAACGGAAGACTTTGACGGATTTATGGCATTGCTGGATACCTTTCCGGAGGTAGAGCGTCTCCATGAAGCACAGACATTTCCCTGGCTACAGAGAGGAATTCGCATCTATGACCCTGACGGACATCTGATTGAAGTGTCTGAGAGCATGTATTCAGTTGTCTGCAAACTGTTTGAGAAGGGAAAAAGTGTGGAAGAGACCGCAGAGCTGATTCAACACCCGCTTTCCGTGGTGCAGACATGGTATGACGAATTTATTCGTGACAGGAAATGATATGATAATGGAATTGCTTTCTTGAGATTAAGAAATCCATGAATTCTGACTGGCATGAAGTCAGGAAATATGAAGTATTGGACAAGTCGAATCTGAAAGGGGAGGTGGGAGCTGGATTGCAAAAAGTATTGGTCTATGCTAAACTGATACGGAAAGTACTTCTATAAATTCCCTACAAAAAGTTGCATCATCAGACAGGAGGCCGGCAGATGGACGAATATACTCTGGCGAAAAAACTGGAAGAAAGTATTAACCGGGTGTTTATCGGGAAGGCGGAGGCAGTGGAGAATCTGCTGATCTGCCTGTTTGCAGGAGGACATGTGCTGCTGGAGGATGTGCCCGGCGTTGGGAAGACCACTCTGGCCGCCACATTGGCCAGAAGCATGGAATGCCGTTTCGGCAGGATTCAGTTCACGCCGGATACCATGCCAGGGGATGTGGCGGGCGTATCCATCTACAATATGAAGACCAATGATTTCGAATATCGGGCCGGAGCGGTGATGAATCAGATTCTGCTGGCGGACGAGATCAACAGGACTTCCCCCAGGACCCAGGCCAGCCTGCTGGAAGCCATGGCGGAGGGCCAGGTGACTGTGGACGGAAAAGTCTATTCTCTGCCGGAACCCTTCATGGTGATTGCAACCCAGAATCCGGTGGAGTTCACGGGAACATATCCTCTGCCGGAGGCCCAGCTGGACCGTTTTATGATGCGGTTTTCCATAGGATATCCCGATAGAGAGCAGGAGATCAGAATGGCGGCACTGTTCCTGGAGGGTCAGACTCCGGACAAAGTGGAGACGGTATGCAAGGCAGAAGATATTCTGGCGATAAGGGAAAAAGTCCGGGCGGTGACGGTGAAGGAAACCATGCTGGGATATATGGAAGATATTGTGGCCCTGACCAGGACAGAGCCACGATTTGTGCTGGGAGCCAGTCCCAGGGCGGTACTGGCGCTTCTGCGGGCTTCTCAGGGAAAGGCCTTCCTCCAGGGGAGAGATTTCGTGAAGCCGGACGATGTGAAAGCTGTGGTGTCCCAGGTGCTTCTGCACAGGCTGAAACTTTCCTCCGAGGCCCGAATCCAGAAGGCTGACCCGGAGGCTGTTTTGAAGAGTCTGATTCTGAAAGTGAAGATACCGGTATGAAGATACGCAGATTACTTTTTGCAGCACTGTGGATATTGTCTGTGGTCGCCATCACCAACTTTGGCGGCGCGGTCAGTTACGGCTTTTTCTTCGGTATGACCATGATTCCTGTGATTTCTCTGATTTATATGGCCTGCGTCTATTTCCAGTTCAAAATATATCAGGAAATCGGCAGCAGAACCATGGTGTGCGGCCAGCCGGAATCCTACTTTTTCGTGTTGCAGAATGAAAGCTACTTTGCCTTTACCAGCGTCAGCGTGAGACTGTTCTCCGATTTTTCCAGTGTGGAGGAGCTTCCGGGAGATACGGAATATGAGCTGCTTCCGGGAGACAGATTTACCTTTGAGACCCGGATTATGTGTAAATACCGGGGAGAGTACGAGGTGGGGGTGAAGGAAGTGCTCGTGACGGATTTCCTGCGGCTGTTTCGGGTGCGTTATGCCAATCCCGGCACCATCAAGGCCCTGGTGAATCCCAAAGTGGTACGGTTGACGGAGCTGAAAAGTGTGGAGGATTTTCAGGCGCTTTTACAGAAGGAAACCCCGGCGGGGACGGAGCCGGATGTCCTGGTGCGGGATTATGTGGAGGGGGATTCCCTGAACCGCATTCACTGGAAGGCCACCGCCAGAGAAGGAAAGCTGAAGACCAGGACCAGAACCGGGGAGGAGAAGCAGGGAATCGGCATTTTCTGCGATATGACCCGGTATGATACAGACAGGAAGGCATACCTGCCGCTGGAAAATAAAATGCTGGAAACTCTGCTGGCGCTGGGCTTTTTCTTCGCCGGGAAGGAGATGCCCTTTTCCGCTTACTATGCGCAGAACCATGCGGGGAAAGCGGAGGCCCGCACAGGGAGTGCACAGGCCCACGCGGGGAAAGCGGAGGTCCCCACGGAGAATGCACAGGCCCTTACAGGGAAAGCGGAGGCCTACACTGGGAAAGCGGCTGACGCAGCACGCATTCCTCGGGGCGGGCAGGAGGGAAAGGCATTCTCCGGCTTGCCCGGACAGCCGGTCATGGTGAAGAACCAGGTGAGGGGGATGCGGGATTTTGACGCTTTCTATCAGGAGATTGCCGGGGTGGCTTTCAGGGAAAAAGAGGATGTCCATGCCCTTCTGGAGGAAATTGTGTCAGGGGGAGAACTGTGGTCCTGCCGGGCCGTTTTTTTCATTCTGCACAGGCTGGATGACAGAATCCTGGAAGTGCTGGAGCGACTGAACGGCGTGGGGATGGTGACGGTGGTTTATGTGGTTGCCGACGGGAACCAGGAAGCGTATCTGCGACAGAGCAATGAGAGAAGGAGGATTGTGGTGATTCCCATAGAAGCCGATCTGGAAGGGGTACTGTGATGAAGGAGAAGTTGCAATTTGACGCCGGGAAGGTGTACCGGGCGGTAAATATGGGTCTGCTGATGTGCATGGTCCTGTTGGGCAGAGAACAGCTTCAGGGCGGCGAAGGGCTGGGAATCCGGATTCTGGCGGCAGTGCTGATATTCGGTATACTTGCCGGGATGATTTTCATGAAGACAAGGGGACGGCTTCTGTGTCTGGCGGCGGTGGGCGTCTGTCTGGGCACGGCGGTGGCTTTTGCGGGGAAGACGGAAAGCCTTGTTTTTTTGCGGTCCTTTTTCCCGTGGCTCATGGGAAAAGCTGTGGAATCCACGGAATGGGAGCTGGGATACGAACTGATTCTGGCGGCGGGGATTGCGGTGCTGTGTTTTCTGACGGCGCTTTTATTGGAACGGTTTCCGGCGCTGAAAATCGGACTTTCTGCTCTGCTTTTTGGGGGACTGCTGTACTGCCTTTTTACCCGGACAAGGGTACTGCGCCCGGCGGTGGCTTTCATCCTGGGTTACCTGCTGATGACTTATACGGAATGGACCCAGGGGCGCTGGGAGAAGGCGCGCAACAGGAGCCGGAAGGCGCATATGCTGTGGATTCTGCCTTTTCTCCTGTTGTACACGGTGCTGACACTGTGTATGCCGGCGCCGGAGAAGCCTTATGAGTGGCGGCTGGTACGGACAGTCTATCATCAGCTCAGAGAGACATTTCGGACGTATACCCAGAGAATCCGGTGGGGAAACGATGAAGGATTTGGCATGGCTTTCAGCGGGTTCTCCGAGGATGGGGATGTGGGAGGAAATCTGCAGGAAGAGGCTAGAGAGGTGATGACCATCCGGACAGACAGCGGGCAGAAGGCCAATCTGTATCTGACAGGTAAGGTGTACGATACCTTTGACGGCAGGCAGTGGGAGCAGCTACATCAAAGTGATGGGGAAAGCGTTTTCCTGGATACGGCGGAGACCCTGTGCGCGGTGCGGAAATATAACGCCAGTTATCGGGGAGATTACCTGCATGAGTTGAATGTGGATATCCGTTACCGCTATTTTCACACCGGATTTGTCTTCGCCCCTGTAAAGGCATGGAAAATAGAGGGCGGCAGGAAATTTACCTATACATGCAATGACGGTACCCTGCTTTTGAAGCGGGGAGGCGGATATGGAACGGAATATACGGTGCGGTATTACAGGATGAATCTGGGACAGGAGGAGTTCTGGCGCTTTGTGGAGGACTGTTGGGCGGACGGGGAGAGCAGCCTGGAAGAAATGAACGAATCCATTTCGGATGAACTATGGACGAGAACCGGGCGGGACAAAAAGGTACCTGCGATTCCGCCTCAGGAGGTGGCAGAGTACCGGAAGGAAATGATCGAAAAATATCTGGGGGAAGTATCTCTTTCCCGGGAAGCGGCGGCATATGTGGCGGAGATAACCGGGGATGTACAGACGCCTCTGGAGCGGTTGAAGGCAATCGAAAAGGAACTGTCCGGCTGGACCTATACGACGACGCCGGGTGAGCTGCCGGAAGAGGTGCGAGACCAGGAGAGCTTTCTGGATTATTTCCTGCTGGAGAGCCGTCAGGGATACTGTACTTATTTTGCCACTGCTTTCGTTCTGCTGGCCAGAGCGGAAGGGATTCCAGCCCGTTATGTGCAGGGGTATTGTGTGCCCACTCAGGGGACGGAGGAAATCAATGTATATTCCGATATGGCTCATGCCTGGCCGGAGATCTACATAGCGGGGGTGGGCTGGATTCCCTTTGAGCCCACGCCGGGATACGGGAGCCTGCGCTACACCTTCTGGAGGCTGAATCAGCCGGATGAGGATGCGGTGGAATCCGGAAATCAGCCCTATGTTGAGATACCGGAGTTCGGTGCGCCGGCCATGGAGGAAATGCCGGAGATACCGGAGACGGAAGAAAGCGCGGAGGATACGGATACGGAAGAGCCGGGATATCTGCGGCGGGTACTGCGAGTGGCTTTGCCGGTGATTTTGCTCCTGTGCGTCCTGTCAGTTCTGCTGGAAAATGCGCTGGGCAGATATCGTTACAGACGGATGAGCCCTGAGGAGAGATTCCGGGAGGAAATCCGCCGGAATCTGCGGATTCTGTCCCTGCTGGGGCTGGAGAGAGGACAGTGGGAGACGCTGCAGGAGCTGCGGGAACGGGGAACCGGGCGGCGGGACCTGACGGCGGACCGGGATATGGAGGAAGTGCTTCGGTTCATTGAGGACTATGAGGATGTGGTGTACGGCACTAGATGCGTGACAGAGGAGATGATCTGGGAAGCCGTTAAGAAGCGGCAGATACTGGTGGAGCTGCTGAGACGGGAGAGAAGATGGGGGTATTACTACTACAGGATGCGCATGGTGCTGATGAAATATCGATAGGGGGAGGGCCGCTTTGCAGGGGAATCTGCGAGGCGGCCCTTTTCGTTCATGAAATTACAAAAGGATAGGTACCAAACAAAGACTCTCTGGTTAAGGAGAGTCTTTTAGAAAAAGCTGTGTGCCAATGCCCGCCCTGCAGGCTAGATCACGGTAACAGTATATGCAGATATGGAAAAAGAGTTGCATAAAACAACTCTTTTTCTTAGAAAAGCCTTACAGCCAATGTCTCTTGCGAGATCAGATAACTTATTTGTCTATGCTTTAAGTATAGCATTTTTTACGGCAAGGTCAACATAAAAATTGCAATTCCAAATGGCTTTTAGTGCTGAATTTCTTTTAATTCCGACATGAGTTTTATTTCGTCCTGCAATCCCAGTCTGTAAGCACTATATGCATACATTGCGCCATAATGGTTGTTCGCAGAAATTGCATCATCAATAATGCGGATCTGCTTCTTTTTCAGCTTTAGCTTTTTCATTTTTTGGAACGCTATGTCTTGCTTTTTCAATGCCTTTTGACAGGCTTTGTCATTATGTAAGATACTGTCTGATTTGTTTTGCATTCTTAATGATACCAATATGTCCAGTAGTCTGTCAGTCTTCATCTTCAAAATTTTCCTTTCTGAGCGGAAATTATCTTACTCTTTCCCATAAAATACATTTTCTTAACTGCATGTTTTTTCATCTGCGATATGTACATAGTTATATTTTTTGATAAGTAATTTCCTATTGGTGAGAAATTATATATAAGTAATTACCTATAATATATTATAACTGATTTTGCAAAAATAGAAAAGATATAATATACATAATATATGTGAGGAGGTGTCTGTCTTGAACGAAACCCGAGGCACTATCGAGATTCATTTGAAAAAATTGCTTGAAGAAGCAGGATTAAGCAAAAATAAGTTCTGTCAGAGAGCAGAATTGCAACGTTCACAACTTAACGGCTATCTCAACAATACGATTACCCGATTAGACATTGATGTCCTAGTAAGAATATGTGACACGTTGAACTGTTCAATTTCAGACCTGCTCGAATATAAACCCTGCTAAAAGGAACAATGCTCTATAAAGTCTATAAAGAGTATTGTCATAAATAATAAATTCTCAGAGTTCTCTTTTACTTTTGATTTCCCTCTTTAAAACGAAACTGTGATATCATAATTGAATGCTGGTAGAAGACGCCCCGAATGGCCGTTGCGGATAAGAGCGGAATTAAAGGGAAATAATTTTCATAGAAGGTGAACCACATTTGGTAAATATGTTATGGAAGGTTGTGGAAGCGGTAAAAAGCCGGCTTTGTGTAATAAAGATAAAACCTGATTTTAAACAATAGAAAACGATGAAAAATGGAGATAAAACGTATGTCTAAAACAAAAAAATGTTTACAGAAGCCTTTTTTAGCTATAATATAAAGATACGTATAAATGAATAGGCAAATTGTGAGGTGCTGTATGCTGATTTATTATCGTTTTAATAATTTTTGCTCATTTAACTGCGAAAGTGAATTTTCCATGAGCGCACCGACTGGAAAGGTGAAAAAGCGTTTCCCAGGTAACTATGTTGAAACTGCTGAAGGATTTGACTTGCTGAAGTCTGCAGTAATCGTCGGGGAGAATGCTGGTGGTAAATCTAATTTCATCAATAGCTTAAAATATCTAAGATCTTTATTTGTAACCAATAGCCAGGTGAAGTCTGTTCGCCCATATGTAAACGCTGCAAGTCTGAATGACGAAAAGAATCCTGTTCAGAAGTTTGAACTGTGTTTTAGATCTGATAACGGAAAAGTCTATGTTTATCATCTGCATCTGAATGACTCCGGAATTGTGCATGAAGAATTACAGACTTTAAAGAAAAAAAATGCAGCAGCTTTATGTCTTTTTAAGGCGGAGAAGCAGAAGGACGGGGATTGGTTTGTCAGTGCGAATGCAAATGACTTAAGCAGGAGAGCGGATAAATTTCTTTCCGGAGACAGCATCGGTCTTCTGGTATCTAAGTTTGCACTGTTAGGTGACAGGGATGCATTAGCAGTTGTGGAATGGATGACAGAAAAGTTATATCCGGAGTCCTTGACTTCTGACATGACAGGTGATGTTATCAGGCAAGATGAAGATATTCATATATTAGAAGATGAAAAATATCTGGAAATTTTCCGCATGGTTGATTACAGCATCTGTGGTATCGAACTTGATAAGGAAAAACCATATAGTAAGACAATTATTATACGCAAAGGTGAAAATGGAAAGTGTTTCAGAAGAGAACTGCAGATAGATTCCACTGGTGTTCGTGAGTTTTTTGCGTGGGCAGTGCACATTTTTCGTGTGGTTTATGAAAATAAAGTAGTGTTTGCAGATGAAATGGATCGGGTATTGAATCCCATTCTATCTGATCGAGTAATTGCTTTCGTAAACGGAGCAGAACACAACGGACAGTTTATTTTCTCCACGCATAATGTGCTGCATCTGGATTTAAAGACCTATATGAAAGAACAGATTTATTTTGTTACCAAGAACAGAAAACAACTGACTTCGGAAATGTATTCATTGTCTGATTTTCCGGAAGTTCGTTATGAGACTACCAGGATTTACGAGTTTTATATGAAAGGCATTTTGGGAGGTACAGCATTTGAGTAGACCGGAGCGTAAATTACAAAAACGTTTTGTTATTTTTGTGAAGGTGATACAGAATATAACTATATTGATAAAATGCGTAGCGTAAAACGGCAGGACGTGCAGATTACATTAAAACCAATCAACATGCATGGTGGCGGTTACAGTAACTTTTTAAAGAAAATAAAGATGGAATCACAGACAAACTGTTTGGCAAAATTTATCATTGTAGATGCTGATCGTTTAGTGAAGCATTATGAAGAAAAAGAAAGTTTCCTGCAGTTGGCAGAATTCTGCAGACTTCAGAATAAGAAAGGAATTACTTCTCATTTTTTGATGTGATAGATTGGTAAATGATAATAAAAAGAATACTATAACAAGGAGAACACACATGATCTGGAAAAGCATGGAAATTCACAACGCAGCGGAACTGGTGGAAAGGGACGGGGGCGTGACCTGGACCCGGGTCCCCGGGAAAATCCGGAAAGGCATGGAGAAGGATAATGGAAGTTTTATGGCGGGGAATTCCACAGGCGTGGAGCTTCGGTTCGTCATGAAGAGCGACGAGGTCAGAATCCGTATGGCTGCGCTGGCGCCGTCCACATCGATTTTCCATGTATTCCGGGGAGCAATTCAGGGCGGATGGGAAGATCACGAGGTGGATAAGTATATCTTTGAAGAGCCCCGGGAGTATGTGATCAGGAAAAGCGAGAATACGGAAGTGTTGAAAAGGATAGCGGAAGAGTTCGGTCAGACCTGGGATCCGGAGGTGGTCCGGGTTGTCTTCGACAGAGGCAGCTTCGTCCTGTATGATGTGATCGGGGAAGTGGAGCCACCCAGGGTGGAGCAGTGTCCGCCGCAAACGCTGCTGGCCTATGGATCCTCTATCACGCATGGCTCCAATTCCATCGATGCCTCTCACTCCTGGGTGTGGCAGACTGCGGATCGTCTGAAGATGGACTACAGGAATCTGGGAATGGCGGGGGCCTGTGCAATGGAGCCTGATCTGGTGGATTATATCGCGGCGGAGGGGGAGCAGAACAGATGGGCCGTGGCGGTTCTGGAGCTGGGAATCAATGTGCTGGACTGGGCGGAGGATAAAATTCACGCCAGGACGGCAAATACACTGCGACAGATAGCCGGAAGGAATCAGGAGAAGCCTGTGGTTGTGATTTCGCCTTTCTACTGTTCCGACGATTATAAGAATGTGGGAAAGGCGGCAAGGTGGAGAGAGATTATAGAGGAAGAGGTAAAAAAGGCCGGCTATACCAATGTTACTTATATCAACGGACTGGATTTGCTGGGGGATATGTCGCTAATTTCCGCAGATGAAGTGCATCCGAACATTTATGGGGTGCAGCAGATTGCGGACCGTCTGACAGAGCGCTTGAAGGAGACAGGTGGTATCCGAATTGTCTGACTGAAATGAGGACTGTTTTACATAAAAAACGCCGTATGGAAAATCAACGGCGTTTTTTTGATGCGCACAATAGCGCAACGGCAATTGCGCATATAAAACAGATAATTGGTTAAAGTGTATATTTTAGACATTGATATTTGAAAAATATATAAATTGACAACAAAAAATTATTTTTCTATAATTTTAATAAAGCTGATATTCCAGAAAAATTTTGGTAGAAAGAGATAATAAGCGCAACAAATTGCGCAATCAAAGGAAAGGAAGAAGAGGAAGCGCATGAAGAAATTTTTGAAGAAGCTGTACAAGTATCGGGTTTATCTTCTAATGCTGTCACCGGCAGTGATCTATACGCTGGTATTTGCGTACTATCCCATGACGGGAATCGTAATGGCTTTCAAAAAGTACAATTATGCCGGAGGTATCTGGGGAAGTCCCTGGAACGGATTTGAAAACTTTAAGTTTTTCTTCAAATCCGGACAGGCGGCAATGGTGACAAGAAATACCGTTTTGTACAATATCCTGTTCATTGTGTGCGGCACCGTGGTACAGGTGGCGGTGGCCGTGTTCCTGACGGAGATACATAACAAATGGTTCCGGAAGATTTCCCAGTCCATGATGTTCCTGCCCTACTTTATCTCCTGGGTTATCGTTGGCGTCATGGCCTTCAACCTGTTCAGCTCGGATTACGGCTTTATCAACCGGATAATCACGGCGCTGGGAGGAGAAAAGGTTCCATTTTATACCACCCCGCAATCCTGGCCCTTTATCCTGCTCTTCTTTAATATCTGGAAAGGCGTTGGATATGGATCTGTCATGTATCTGGCGGCGATTATGGGGGTGGATACTTCCATCTATGAAGCGGCGGCTATTGACGGTGCCAATGTGTTCCAGAGAATTTTCAAGGTAACGATTCCTTCTATCATGCCTACCATGGTGATTCTATTCCTGATGAGTATCGGTGGAATCTTCAGAGGGAACTTCGACATGTTCTATAACCTGGTTGGAAACAATGGTTTGCTTTTCGAGTATACAGATGTCATTGACACCCTGGCCATGCGGGCTCTGATTTCCAGCAACAACTTTGGTATGTCGGCTGCAATCGGACTCTTCCAGTCGGTACTGTGCTTTATCACAGTCCTTCTGGCGAATAAACTGGTCAGCATGTATGACAAAGATTATACATTGTTCTGAGGGAGGTGGAGAATATGGCAAAGACGAATAATCATCTCGGTAAAGTAAAAGTCGGCAAAGACGTGATTCTGCTGCATAGTATCGCCTATGCATTTTGCGGACTCATTGCAGTACTCTGTCTGGTGCCGTTCATCATGGTGTTTTCAGGCTCCTTTTCTTCGGAATCTGCGATTGCGGCAAACGGGTTTTCCATATTTCCGCAGGAGTTTACACTGGAGGCCTATAAAAATGTATTTCGAGAGCCCATTGTGATTTTTCGGGCTTACGGCACCACTATTGTACTGACCATTGTGGGAATGATTGTGGGACTTCTGATTCAGACCATGACAGCTTATGTGCTTGCCCGGAAAGATTTTGAGTGGAGAAATGTGTTTGCTTTCTTCTTCTATTTTACTACTTTATTTAACGGCGGTCTGGTGCCTACCTTTGTTCTGTATACTCAGACTCTGAAGCTGAAAGACAACTATCTGGCATTGCTGCTTCCACTGATGTTCAGCGTTTACAACCTGCTGATCATGAAGAGTTATATCCTGGGAATTCCGGACTCCCTGGTGGACGCAGCGAAAATCGATGGTTGTGGGGAGGTCAGGACCCTGTTTCAGGTAGTAATGCCTCTGATCAAACCGGCTCTGGCGGCGGTGGGACTTTTCATAGCATTGGCTTACTGGAATGACTGGTACAATGCCATGCTGTATATCAATTCGGAGGAAAAATATCCTTTGCAGTATTTCCTGTATCAGAAAGTGAACAATATTGAGGCTTATAAGAAACTGATCTCAACTGGTACAGTGTCCAGCTCGGCGGTGAGCGCCATATCCATGCCCACTCAGACCCTGAAAATGGCTCTGACCATCGTGGTGACCGGTCCAATCATTCTGGCATTTCCCATTGCACAGAAGTATTTCGTACAGGGTATCACCATCGGAGCAGTCAAGGGATAGGCGTCCGGAAGGATAGTTCGTTCCAATGGGGACGGCAAAGAGTTACGGTACTGCCCGCCATGTCCTGAAGGCGGTAAA
>CAQUWW010000011.1:12240-21514 GCA_948896875.1 uncultured Acetatifactor sp.
TTTAAGGAGGTATGTATGAAAAAAAGATTACAGAAAGTAATGACATTGTTTCTGAGCACTGCCATGACTGTGGCTATGCTTGCGGGCTGTGGAAATGACGGCGGAAATACACAGAGTGACGCCGGCAATCCCGGGGGGGTAGCTTCCGGAGAAAACAACTCTGCGGAAACTCCTGAAGGCGGTTCCGTAAGTGCGGGGACTATAGACACTTCCGAGCATGTAGACCTGAAAATGTATCTGATCGGCGACAGAACCCCTGATTTCGATGAAGTATATGGTGAAATCAACAAGATTCTGGAAGAGAAACTGAACTGCTCTATCTCCGTGGATTTCCTGTCCTGGGGTGAGCATGATACCAAGTATTCGCTGTTGTTCTCCGGCCAGGAAGATTTCGACCTGATTTTTACTGCGGCAGGCTGGTGTCATTATCAGCAGACGGTGGCGCTGGGAGGATTCTATCCGCTGTCTGAGGAATTTATTCAGACCTATGCGCCTGGTATATGGGAGGTGGTCCCGGAACTTGCCTGGCAGCAGGCTACTATTGACGGACAGGTTTACATGGTTCCCAACTATCAGAATGAGTTTGGCCAGGATGTGTTGGCAGTTCGTGGAGACTTGTTGGAGAAATATGGTATGACGGGTATTTCGAACTGGGATGATATCCGCAAATTTTATCTGGCCTGTGCGGCAGATGGTATATATGCCAGCCAGGGAGGTCCGTGGTATACATGGTTCAGGGGACAGGGATATACAGGAATATCCGGAACTCCGAAATCAGGAGAGACAGTATTGATTCACTATGATGATCCTGAGGATCTAAATATTCATTATCTGCTGGATTGGGACGGTTTCAGTGATTATTGCCATCAAATGAAAGAACTGGCGGATGCCGGCTGCTGGTCCAAAGATGTACTGAATTCCGGTGACGAACGCCAGACCGGTCTGTTGACTGGCAGAGCAGCGACTATGGTGTGGAACATGGGGTCTTGTGTGACTTATGGAAAACAGGCCAACGCAGAACATCCGGAATGGAAGGTAACCATATGTGATCCCCTTTCCGAGCGTGCAAAATCTGTGAATTCCTATACTACAAACGGTGTGGCTATCAATATCAACAGTAACAATAAGGAAAGAGCCATGATGGTACTGAACGAATTTTATTGCAATCCTGCTATACAGGATCTGGCTATGCTGGGAATAGAAGGAAAGCATTGGAAAGCTGTCGGCGATGATCAGTATGAGGTAATTGATGAAAGTAATTATGGAGTATCCAGCAATTGTAACTGGGGATGGACAAACGAAAATATCAGAAGAGAAGAGTATATTGCGGATAAGACTGCTCTGGACGAGAAGCAGGAAGAGATGATGAATGCTTGGAGAGCAAATATCCGTGATACGCAGCATCCTTACGAAGGCTTCAGCTTTGATTCCAACAATGTGAGCACACAGTTTGCGGCTGTGGAAGCGGCAATGGGAACCTATTATGATCCTCTGCTGAACGGTCTGGTAGACGATGTGGACGCTTCCATCGAAGCACTGCGTAAGGCTATGATGGATGCAGGCATGCAGGACATTCTGGATGAGGTAGAGCGTCAGGCGAAGGAGTTCCTGGAGAATAAGTAAAGCAATAAGGAAACCGCTGTGCAGGTGGCATCAGGAGGGGCAGTGAGTAGTCACCGCCCCTCTTTTGTATAAAATGGGGAAAAAGGAGGTTTACAGGAAATGGAGAAGGTATTGGGGATTTGTTATGCATACGACGTGAAGGACGCTTATCAGGACATTCTGGATATCGGTTTTACCTGGACCAGAATGGGGGTCTGCTTTCCCTGGAAGGACAGAATGTACGGGGAACTGGATGAGAAGTATATCCGGAATCGGGAGGAGATCCGCAAGGCCCATGAGGCAGGGATTCAGGTGATGGTGACCACCCCGGGAATGGGCGGCTATTTCTATGACGAGGAGAAGAAAGAGACGTATTATCATGAGCACTGGCCTGCCTTCATCGGGGAAAAAGGAACCGAAGAGTACTATCGAAATGTGGAAGAGACATGCGCTTTTTTCTGCAGGGACCTGGGAGAGAATGCCGGATATCTGTGGCAGTGTATGAATGAGATCGATATTCCCACTTTTTCCGGGAATTATCCAATGGAAGTGACGGCCATGACAGCCAGGGCCTCGGCCAGAGGCATTGTGCGGGAGAACCCGGAGGCAAAATGCGGCATCAATCTGTCCCGTTATCATGAAGATGGATTGAAAGTGGCGGATATGGTCTATGGACCGGGACACAGCTTCGGCTACATCGGGGACGATCAGTACTTCGGGTCCTGGCAGGGGAAGACGGTGGAGAGCTGGAACGATGTCATTGACGCCCTTCATGAAAGGTATCGGCTGCCTGTATTGGCCAACGAGTGGGGATATTCCTCGGGCGGGAAGACGAATCCTACACGCCCGGATCCTTCCATGCTGCCGGAGGGGATTCCGGATGTCTGCTATGAGAAAAGCTGGTACCACGAGGTGGAAGGGGGACACACAAGGGCTGTCCAGGCAGAATATCTGAGGCGGGGACTGGAAATTTTCGCAAAGAATCCCCATGTCATCGGAAGCTTTCTGTTCTGCTATAAAGATGCAAAATATTGCTATCATTGTGGCGAACCGGACTGTCCCTCCGAGTGCTACTGGGGTATCATGGACGTGGACGGGAACCCGAAGGAAGCCTGCGCAGCCGTACGCCAGGCCATACGGGATTATTATAAATGAGGTTGCAGAAAAAGATACCATAGATGCATCTGCGGAACTAAAACAGCATACATGCATATGGTATCCGGAGGAATCACGGACATGGCTATGGCCGGGATTTCTCCGCAGGAAATGATACTATATGCATGTATGCGGAACTAAATTAGGAGGACAACATGAGTAATCAGATTAACATCGTTTCGAAGCGAAAGTCGCCCGAACTGCTTTCCATGGGCGGAAAGGACAAGGACGGGAACCTCTATCAGGTGGACAATATCAGCCTGTTGAAAAACGGAAAGAGAATTCTGCCGGTCATGGGCGAATTCCATTATTCCAGGTATGAGCCGGAGAGCTGGGAGGAAGAATTGCAGAAGATGAAAGCCGGAGGTATAACGATTGTGGCCTCCTACATTTTCTGGATTCATCACGAAGAGAAGGAAGGGGAATGGGACTTCACCGGCTGCAGAGATTTGAGACATTTCCTGGAGCTGTGTCGGAAGACAGGACTGCAGGTGTGGCTGCGCATCGGACCCTGGGCCCATGGAGAATGCAGGAACGGAGGATTTCCGGACTGGATCGCGCACATGGATAAGGAGAAAGTGCGTGTGAATGAACCGGAGTATCTGGGGTATGTGGAGAAATATTTCGGGAAACTGGGAGAGCAGTGCCGGGGGATGATGTGTAAGGACGGCGGTCCGGTAATCGGCGTGCAGCTGGAGAACGAGTACGGACACTGCGGTGGTCCGGCGGATCCTCAAAAAGGGCTTGCTCATATGTCACAGCTGAAAAAGATGGCTATAGCAGCAGGATTTGAAGTACCATACTATTCCGCCACAGGCTGGGGTTCCTATGTGGTGGAGAATGAGACACTTCCAATGCTTGGGGGATACGTGGATGCACCCTGGGCCACGCATACTAAGGAATTGCCGGCTGGCAGCAACTTTCTGTTTGAATCCTATAAAATAGATGACAATATTGGTTCCGACCGTAAAAGCCACGATGGGAGAAGAACCACCTATGATATATACAGATACCCCTGGCTGACGGCGGAGCTGGGAGCCGGAATCCAGCCTACCAGCCACAGACGGCCCTATCCCTGGCCGGAGGATACGGAGGCACAGGCGCTGTGCATCCTGGGAAGCGGCGGCAATCTGCCGGGATATTATATGTACCATGGAGGAATCAATCCGGAAGGAAAATACAGCACGCTCCAGGAATCTCAAGCGACAGATATCTACAACAATCTTCCTGTTAAGTGCTATGATTTCCAGACCTGTATCAGAGAGTCGGGAGAGCTGAATGAAAGCTTTGGCAGACTGAAGAAAATGCATTTTCTGATGGAGGATTACGGAGAGCTTCTGGCCGGGGCGGAGGTCCACTTCCCGGAGGTACAGCCGGAGTCTCCGGAGGATATGCATACCATCCGGGCTGCCGTGAGAATGAATCACGAGGCGGGGACTGGCTTTTTGTTCCTGAACAATCATCAAAGAGGTCGAAAAATGGATCCTCATCAGGACTTTTCTATGGAGTTGATTCAGGAAGAAGGGAGAATAACGATTCCACACCTTTCTCTGAAAACAGGAGAGTGCGCCGTCATTCCATTTGGACTGTGGGTGGGAGATAAAAGACTGGAGCTGACCAATGCCAGTCTGCTGTGCAGAATCGGGGAGAGAGTATTCTTTTATACTAACCTGGAGAAGCCCCTGTTCCAATGGGAAGGAGAAGAGGGAAATGTTGTGGTACTGACCACACAGGAGGCCAATTGTGCTTTCCGAATGGCGGATGCGCTGTACATTGTGGAGCATGAGAACAGCTGCCTGATAGAAGCGGATGGCAGGATATATCTGCTTACAAAGGCGGAGGAAGAGAAATTAACCGTTTATCGGGAGAACGGAGCGGCGGAAAGCATTACCGTCAGCGTGTCGGAGCCGGTGAAACCGAAATCGGAGGCAGTATTTTTGAGGGAAGAGAAGGATGGAGACGGAAAGCTGCTTTGGCGTGAATATATGCTTTCCATGAGCGGATTCCGAAAGGAAGCGGTACATCAGCTATACGCTTCTGTGGACTATCTGGGAGACCGTGCGGAAGTTTATCAGAACGGCCTCCTGGTAGATGACTGGTTTACCAACGGTGAGAGATGGCATGTTGGGCTGAGACGCTTCGGCTATCCGGAACAGCTGACCATCCGGATTTATGCCAGCGATAACCCGCTTCCCTGCAGCTATGGAAAGGAAGTGTACTATGACCTGCCGGTAGAAAACGGCTGTGAGCTGCACAGCGTGGAACTGTTGCCGGAATATCGAATTGCACTTTGATTTTTTCTCTGCAGTAATAAGGCAGACAGAGAGAGGATGGGGCCGGAATCAGAACGGCCCCGGAGTGCAACAAAGAAATAGAAAGTGCAAAAAGGGAGATAAAGACGAAATTATGGCTAATTATGATTATTTTTATTTTCAACCCGGCTTTAACAGGCTGTGGGACTCTTTAGAAGAACGTCTGCCAGGAAGAAATCCCCGGAGACAGATTGAACAGCAGGCGGTGGATCCCCAGGACCCATACCGGATGATCCATACCGGATTTTTTCATGGGAAAGTGCGGAATGCCGTGGGAGAAGAGAGAAAATATGCGTTCTACGTGCCGCCAACAGCCCGGCATGCCGCAAACCTGGCTTTTGTATTCGCAGGGGCTGGCCAGACAGCGGAGGAGCTGTATCAGGCATACGACTGGAAAAGGATTCTGGAGAAATATGAGACGGTGGGGATATTTATAGGACCTGACGGCGACTGGGACAGGGAGGCACCCGGAAAGGATATGGATTTTGTGCTGAGAGTGTTACTTGAGGCCCAGGACAATCAGTATTTTATTCCTACCATTTGTTCCCATTATGCGCTGGGGCTGGGAAGCGGGGCTTATATGGCTTCTATGTTCGCCGTTCTCTATGGCAGCACTCTGGCCGCCTTCGCGGTTGCCGGAGAAACCGGCTTTTCGGAGGAGTTGGATGGGCTGTTACGAAAGCTTCCTTCAGATGGAGATCCGGACATATCGAAGGCGGAATGTCCTTTGCCTGCGTGGATTATGGATGGAAGCGAGGATGGGAAAAGGCTGCTGGCCTTTATGAAGGAAGCGAATCAGTGCAATGGAGCCTCCGCACGCAATGACGTGGCCTGGATCTGGGGGCCCGGGGCCGGAACCGGCGGCGCTCATCCCATACAGGGACTGAGAACGGAACAGGTCTGGTACAGTGAAAAGGTACCGCTGTCAGGGAATGAGCTGATTGACAGAATGGTTGGCTTTGTGACACAATATAAGCGATGGCGCGACCGTGGAAACGGGGATATCCAGTTCTCAGGAACAGAAAAGTCACTGGGGCTGATTCGCCGGGAAATCAGGGCAGGAGGTTTGAAACGGCATTTTCACATTTATGAGCCTTCCGCATATCGGAAAAATCCTGAGAGAAAGCTTCCTCTGGTGATTGCCAGCCATGGTTTTTCCTGCAATGGACTGTTTTTCGCGGAAAATACTTACTGGCATGCGGTTGCGGAGGAGAGAGAATTCTTTGTGGTGTATACGACGGCATATCCCCGGTTTAATGAGAGATTTTTTGGCGGAGGTCCTTATAAAATGTGCCCTACCGACTGGTGGGATTCCGGAGTGACAGGAGAGGAAGCTTATGGGACAGACGATATTCTGTATTTTCAGGAACTGTTGAAGGTGATGAAGAGCGAGTATCCCATTGATACCACCCGGATTTATGCCACGGGGCATTCCAACGGGGCGGGGATGACCCAATGCCTGATGCGGTTGCTGCCAAGGGAATTCGCGGCGTTTGCCCCGGTGGGAGGCGTGGAATCCTACCTTCCGGAATCAGGCGTGAAGCTGCCGGAGGATGGGATACAGAGACCCATTTGGTATATTATGGGTGAGCTGGATTTGGGTGAAGGATGGAATCTGACAGAAGGAGGAAGGAATCTGACGGGGGTCAGAGCACTATGTGCGTGCAATCATACGGACTGGAATCAGGCCCGGAGATACGAGAATGGTATTTACCGGCATGACATTTCCTGCAATGGGGAAGGAGTACCTATGGTGTGCTTCACCGGTGTGAAGGGGTGGCCACATACCTACACCAGAGAAGTGGCGCGGATGGTATGGGATGAATTTTTCTGTAAGTATTCCAGAAACGAGGATGGCACGATTGCCTATATGGGGCATACGATTAAGGAGTAGTGTGAGATTCCGCGGAGCAGAGTGATGGGAGTTAGCATGAAACAGGAAGACATAGCAAGAGAACTGGGATTATCAAAAAGTACGGTATCCAGGGCATTGTCCGGAAAGGGGAGAATCGGCAGGGAAACTAGAATCCGTATCCAGAATTATATCATGGAAAAGGATCTGGACAGAGGAAACAGGGAAAGCGGAAAAGCGGGGACGGAGACGAAGAATATAGGCGTCGTATTTCCCGGAGATATCTACATAAGCGGGGCTCCATATTTCCTGGAGTGTCTGCTGGGAATCTGTGAGACGACCTCTCTTCTGGATTACAATATCATGATTACAGTGGGAACGGCCGGAAATATTTCCGGTATCCAGAAGCTGGTGGAGCAAAATAAAGTGGACGGTATTCTGCTGACAAGAAGCCTGGAGGATGATAAGGCGCTGAGATATCTGATCGGAGCAAGGTGCCCGGTGGGGATTACCGGTCTGTGCGATTATGAAGAAGTCATTCAGGTGGACATAGACAATGAAGGGGCATCGGAAAGCCTGATCTCTTTGCTGATCGGAAAAGGATTCCGCCGGTTTGCTCTGGTGGTGGACGATCTGTCGATTCATGTGAACAGGAGCCGCTACAATGGATTTAATAATGGAATATTAAAAAATGGCCTGCAGAGGGAAAATCAGGCGATTTATATGGGAAAATTCCAGAAGGATCTGTGCGATTCCATGATTCAGGATATGCTGACCAAACGGATAGAATGTGTGGTGTGCGGGGATGACATTCTGTGCAGCCAGCTGATGTCCAGGCTTCAGGCGAAGGGATACCGGATTCCCAGAGATATTGCCATCGCGTCCCTGTATAACAGCGCGGCGCTGGACAATTTTTCACCTTCGGTTACGACAGTGAACGGATCGGCCAGAACCGCGGGAAATGTGCTGGGGAAACAGATGGTTCAGTTTCTCCAGGGGAGAGAGTATCAGAAAAAGACCATGATAGAGTACGAGATTCTCATGCGGAAATCTACGGAAAGAAGGTAAAAGTATATGTTTTATAAAGGAATGGATATTTCATTTCTGCCTCAATGTGAGGCGGAGGGAATGCAGATAAAAGACTTTGACGGGACCATAATGGAGCCCTTTGCATTGATTGAAAAATATGGCGTGAATGCTGTCCGGCTGCGCATCTGGCATACGCCGGAGAACATAAAGTATTCCGGCGGCTACTGCAATCTGGCTCACACCATTGCAATGGCAAAACGCATTAAAGAACACGGAATGGCATTCATGCTGGACTTTCATTATTCGGATTTCTGGGCGGATCCGGGCCATCAGGTAAAGCCGAAGGCCTGGGAAGCTTTCAGTCTGGAAGAACTGCAGGAGGCTGTATTCTCCTATACAAGGGATACCCTTCTGGAGCTGAAAAAGCAGGATGTGATGCCGGATATCGTGCAGATCGGAAATGAAATCAGAAGCGGACTGCTGTTCCCGGAGGGAGAGCTGCCGGACTATGAAGGCATGGTGAAGCTGGTGAATGCCGGAATCGACGGGGCCAGAGCAGTGAAGGATCCGAATCTGAAAATCATGATTCACCTGGACCAGGGGGGAAGATATTTTTATCTGAAGGAATGGTTCGAGAATTCCTTCCGGAATGGTTTGAAAGACTTCGATCTGATAGGCCTGTCCTATTATCCTTTCTGGCATGGCACCTATTCGGATTTGAAGGGAACCATGGAGCGACTGATTCAGGATTATCACAAGCCAATTATGATCGTGGAGACTGCTCACGCCTGGAGAAAGTGTGAGGGCGGCTTTATCGACGAGATTCAGGAGAAGATAGCCGGATTCCCGGCCAATCCTCAGGGACAGCGCCAGGTTCTGGAGCTGGTCAGCAGCATTCTGGCGTCGCTGCCGGACAATATGGGGCAGGGCATTTTCTATTGGGAGCCTTTGTGTGTGCCGAATTCTTCCGCGGGTGGCTGGGCCAGCAATATGGGAATACTGGATGAAGAGGGCAAGGTGATGGAGGCAATCCGGGCCTTTACCTTTGACAGCGAGAAGGTGGATAAGGAAAAATGGGCGAAGGTATATGAGCCCCAGGCGATTACGGCCCAGGTGGGACAGAGTGTGACACTGCCGGAGACGGTATCGGTATTGCTGGCGGATGGCAGTATCAGAGAAGAGCAGGTGATCTGGCAGGAGGGAAATTCTGTTGCCTGCGAGGAAATGGGAAGCCGCATGATAGAAGGATATGTGGGAGAAGGTAAGCATCCTGTGCAGATGGAAATCCGTACGGAAGACGCGCTGGAAGCCGGGGCGACTCTTG
>CAQUWW010000011.1:21524-47078 GCA_948896875.1 uncultured Acetatifactor sp.
CGAAGGAATGAGCAGATGGCAGCGGGAGAGCAGCGGTGATGAAGTGATCGCCCAGCTGTTCCCGGAGTTCGTGGACCCTTATCCGGCGCCGCCGCTGAATGCGCTGCGGGTGGAATGTGCCAGGCATTTCCGGTATCAGATCAGCCAGCAGGTGACATTGGCGGAAGCGGGGCGTTACTGTCTGCAGGCCCAGTTCCAGGGGACGGATACTACCGGCGTGGACGTGCGGCTCTTCGCCAGACAGGGCGAGAAGCGGCGGGAGCTGCTCATGCATCTCACGGAGCATGGTTTTGAAGTGGGACGGATAGAGGATCTGGATCTGGAGAAGGGGACTGTGACCATAGGAGTGCGCATCGACGCGTCGCCTATGTATGGGATGGTGCGGAGGTTTTCGCTGGTGCGGACGGGTTGATCTGAATGAAGAAATGTGGGGGCTGTTCGGACGCGGGTAAGGCGGTACGGCAGCTCCCTTTTTTACAGTATAGAAAAATAAACATACTTAATAGCTGTTGAAGAAAATTCTATAGATTAATAATCTATTCGTTCCTGCACAGACATAGATTTTGTCGGCTCATAATTATATTCTCTTACTTTTTGCTTAAAATATTTATTGGCGGTAAAATTTTCCTTGATTTATTGGCGGTAATATATTACAATGGCTTTGTTGGCAAGGAAAGGAGGGAAGTATGCCGGAGAAGCATAGAGGGCGGCCAACGACAGATAATCCTAAAACCATGCGTGTTGATGTTCGTTTGACAGAGGCAGAACTGGAAATGCTGGATCGATATTGTCAGCGGAAAGGAACATCACGTCCACAGGGATTGCGTGACGGCATTAAGGCTCTCAATGCAGAAAAATGAAAGGGAAGTGGCGCCGTTGGCAAACGTATTTACACCACTTCCATCACACTGCTCGCAATAGACGAGCCGCATAAATATTATAGCACTGTGCGACTCCCTTTTGCAAGTGACTTGTGGCCAAAGAACCTGTACGGAAGGCCGCCTTTTTCTTGTCTCTGTGCGGTATTTGTGGTAAGGTAAACTTATTGAGATTTACAGCTGATTTTTTGAGGGTATAATGAAATCATTTCAGGCAGCAAAAAGCAGGAGGGTAGTTTATGGGAGTGTATTTAAATCCGGGAAAGAGCGGTTTTGAGAAAATAAGAAACAGTATATATGTGGATAAAACGGGAATGATCGGACTTATCAATCGAACAATCGGAACAATACAGAAACTGACCTGTATCAGCAGGCCGCGTCGTTTTGGGAAATCTTTTGCGGCCCAGACACTGTGCGCTTATTATGACAGGACCTGTGACTCCTCTGAACTGTTTGACGATCTTGAGATAGCTACTCGGGAGGATTTCCGCGATACTTATAGGAAACACCTGAATCAATATGATGTGATTTACCTGGATATGACAAATATCATGGGGGAGATGGGGAAGAACGGAATGGTGTCCTATATCAGACGCAAAGTGACGGAAGAACTTTCGGCGGCGTATCCTGATTTACAGGTGGATTCGGAGTCTCTTTCTGCCACATTGGTCCATACCACAGAGCTGACCGGCAATAAATTCATCATGATTATAGACGAATGGGATGCCCCCATAAGGGAAATGCCGGAGGTTCAGAAGGAATATCTTGCTTTTCTGCGGTCTCTGTTCAAAAGCAGTGGTACCACGGACAGGATATTTGCGGCGGTTTATATGACCGGAATTTTGCCGATTAAAAAAGACGGTTCAGAGTCGGCCATTTCTGATTTCTGGGAATATTCCATGCTGGAACCGGGAGAATTTCAGGCTTATGTGGGTTTTACAGAACATGATGTGAGAAAGCTCTGTGCGGAGCATGATCTGAGCTTTGAAGAGGCAAAGAAGTGGTATGACGGGTATTCGTTTGACAAAATTACGTCTGTTTATAATCCTTATTCCATTATAAAGGCGGTTCTTATGGGAAAGTTTAAGTCTTATTGGAGGATGTCTTCTGCCGCCGATGCGTTGGAAGATTATATTGCTGGAGATTACGACGGATTGTTCCAGGCTGTTCTGGAGTTGCTGGGAGGAATTCGGATTCCTGTGGATACAGATGGCTTCAATAATGATGTGGCAGGGGTGAAATCAAGGGACGATATGTTGACACTTCTGATACATCTGGGCTATCTGGCATACGACGGGGAAGAGGAGACTGTGCGGATTCCCAATGAGGAGATAAGGATTGAGTTCTCCAAATCGATTCGGGAAGTAAAGAGTACAGAAGCGGTAATGCGATTACGTGAAAGCAGGCAGCTGATTCAGGATACCGTTCAGATGAAGGAAGAAGCAGTGGCGGCACAGATTGAGAGGATTCATGCAGAAATGACTGATCCCATGCATTATAATAATGAACAGGCTTTGCGCAGTGTGATACAGATTGCTTATTACAGTTATACGGATTATTATTTAAAATTTGAAGAACTACCTTCCGGAGATGGGTATGCGGATATTGTCTATTTACCGAAACGGGCTTCCAGAGTACCAGTGCTGGTAGTCGAGCTGAAATGGAATAAGTCCGCAGAGGGAGCTATTGCGCAAATTAAGGATAAACGGTATTTTGATGCTTTAAAGGATTATGGCGGGGAGATTCTGTTGGTGGGTATTAATTATGACAAAGAGGCGAGAGAAGAGAAGAGAAAGCATACCTGTGTGATTGAGAAAATTTAGGTGAGTAAATGGTGGTGTTTCGTTTGAAGCCATGATTAGTTCGGAGAAGTTAGTAAGAAAATAGACAATACGCAGAAAGGTATTGAAATGAATTCAGAAAATAAGGTGACAGAAAATAAAAGGAATACTGCCCACACAAAGGACATGACCACAGGGAATCCCTATACCCTGATGTTGGGGTTCGCCCTTCCGATTTTTTTAAGTCAGGTGTTCCAGCAGCTGTACAATACGGCGGATGCCTTTATCGTGGGCAGATATCTGGGCACGAACGCCCTGGCGGCAGTGACGTCTTCCGGCACGCTGATTTTCCTGATGATCAGCTTTTTCGCCGGGATTGCCATGGGGGCGGGAGTGGTGACATCCCGCTATTTCGGTGCGGGGGACGGGGAGCAGGTCTCCCGGTCCATTCACACGGTGCTGGCCTTTGGGATTGTGGCCGGAGTACTGCTGACCGTGGTGGGCGTGGTATTTACACCTACCTTTCTGGTGTGGATGCAGACGGACCCGGAGGTGCTGCCGGAGGCGATTTCCTACTTTCGCTACTATTTTCTGGGGTCCCTGGCTCTGGTGCTGTACAATGTATGCCGAAGTATCATGAATGCGCTGGGGGACAGCAGACGGCCGCTGTATTATCTGATTTTTTCTTCTATCTTAAATGTGGTGCTGGATGTGGTGTTCCTGGCGGCTTTCCACTGGGGCGTCTGGGCGGCGGCCGTGGCAACGGTGATTTCTCAGGCGGCCAGTGTAGTGCTTTGTCTGATCCATCTGACCCGGAAAGGAAATGTGTTTACCGTGGAGTGGCGCAAGATCCGGTTTCATAAGGATATGCTGCTGGAAATTATTCACAATGGTCTGCCTTCCGGCGTGCAGAATTCGGTGATTGCCTTTGCAAATGTGATTGTGCAGTCTCAGATCAATTCCTTCGGCCGGTTGGCCATGGCGGCTTACGGAACCCATGCGAAGATTGAAGGCTTCGCCTTCCTGCCCATTACCAGCTTCAATATGGCCAGCACCACGTTCATCAGTCAGAACCTGGGCGCCAGAGAGTATGACCGTGCGAAAAAGGGAGCTCGTTTCAGTATCCTGGCCGCTGTGGTGTCGGCGGAAGTGATCGGGGTATTTTGTTACCTTTTAGCGCCGAAGCTGATCGGTTTGTTTGACCAGACACCCGGGGTTATTGAATTGGGAGTTCGGCAGGCCCATACGGTTGCTCTATTCTATTGCCTGCTGGCATTCTCTCATTCTGTGGCGGCGGTATGCCGTGGCGCCGGCAAGGCTTTTGTGCCCATGTGTGTCATGCTGGCCGTCTGGTGCGTGCTGAGGATTACTTACATATTTATCGTCATGAAGCTGACCCATGAGATTGGTTATATTTACTGGGCTTATCCGCTGACCTGGGCCATCAGCTCGGTGATTTATCTGATTTATTATCTTTGCTGTGACTGGGTTCATGGGTTTGACAGCGGTTCGGGCAGGGCCTGAAGTGCATTGTTGATGGAGCTTGGCCATGAAGGAAAAATTATACCTTTTGGAAATGGAAGGTCACGCAGGTATGCTTTGCCGGAAGCGGGAGAAGGAATGGACAGGCCCCAGAAAAAATAGATACGGGTCATGAAGCTGGAAAGCAGATCCATATTGAGAGCAAGATAGAAAAACAAAATATAGAGAAGGTAAGAGCCAGATTGGAAAATTTAATTCTGTCCGGCTCTTTTGCTATTTTTTGATTGGATTATCCGGCGGGCTATTTAAGGGCAAACCGGACTGGACTGTGCAACGTAGAAGAAAGAATTGAAATGTCGCATATTTCTTAATTGCAGCATCTGTAATATCCTTTGATAAATCCATACTTTCAAAAAACTTAAAATATCCATATAAAAAGCTACGATTACAACATTGAGCAATCCTGCTTCCTGGCTTATGATAATTACAGTCACAGACGGGAAGGAGGAATCACCTTGCAGGAAAAAGGAACGGAGGCAAAGACAGGTACAAAGATAAAGACAAAAGCAGATGCAAAAGCAAATATAAAGGCAGTACGTCACATAAAGCGTTTCTGGCCCTATTATGTGATGGTAACACCTGGGGTAATATATCTTCTGGTATTTCGCTATATACCCATGCTGGGAAGCGTCATCGCGTTTCAGGATTTTTCGGTGGTTAAAGGAATCGCGGGAAGCGATTGGACGGGGTGGAAAAATTTTCAAAAGCTGTTTCAATATCAGGATTTTTATAAAATATTGAAAAATACCGTGATTTTGGGTGCACTGAAGATTCTGGCAGTGCTGCCTGTTCCGGTATTGCTGTCATTAATGCTTAATGAGGTGAAAAACCAGAAGCTGAAAAAGGGGATACAGACAGTTATTTGTATCCCATATTTTTTATCCTGGGTGATTATAGGCGGGCTTGTTTTTGACCTGTTCGGCTCAGGTGGCTTGTTTAATCATATCAGAAACGCGCTGGGCATGAAAAATCTGCTGGTCATGCAGAAGGAAAGCTGGTTCCGTCCTATCTATGTGTTTTCTTCTATCTGGAAGGAGGCCGGCTGGGGGACGGTGGTTTATCTGGCGGCTATCAGCGGTATGGATCCGGGAATTTATGAGTCCGCGTCCATAGACGGGGCAGGCCGGTTTCAGAAGATGAGATACATCACCTTTCCGCTTTTGACTCCCACTGTGCTTACCATGTTTTTGCTCAATATCGGAAGTTTTCTGGAGCTTGGATTTGAGCAGGTATACAATCTGTATACGCCCATGACCTATGCTGTGGCGGATATTTTTGACACCTATGTGTACCGGGCCGGCATTCAGCAGGGGCAGTACAGTTTTGCCACGGCAGTGGGGCTTTTTCAGTCGGTGGTGGGATTGGTGCTGGTGGTGATTTTCAATCACCTGTCCAGGAAGTATTCTCAGGAAGGAGGACTGTGGTAATGATAAAAGAATCTTTAAAGGACAGATTATTCTCCGGAATCATTACGGTAATATTGGCCATACTTGCAATGATAGCAATGATACCATTGCTGTCGGAAGCAGCCATATCCTTCAGCTCCAAGGCTGCATCGGACATGAACAGAATCAATTTGTGGCCCGTGGAATTTACCCTGGATTCCTGGAAATATATATTGACTAAGGGAAAGATCTGGCCGGCGTTTTTTATTACTTTAAGCTCTGCTCTCGCAGGTACGGTTTTGGCGTTGGGTATTACCTCTCTGATGGCTTATCCGCTGTCTAAGAAAAAATTTAAGGCAGGGAAATACCTGATGGTGTATGTGGTCTTTACCATGATTTTTAAAGCGCCCACAGTCCCCTATTTTCTGACCTTAAAAAATCTGGGGCTTTACAACAGCTATTGGGTGCTGGTATTTCCCCACATACTGACTGCATACAACCTGATTATTATGAGAACTTTTTTCAGGCAGTTTCCGGAGGAAATCGAGGAGGCCGCCATCATTGACGGATGCGGGCATTTCCGCCTGCTGGCCCGAGTTGTTCTGCCCTCCTCCAAGGCGGTCTTGGCCACTCTGGGGCTGTTTTACGGGGTGACAATCTGGAATCAGTATCAACATCCGCTTATGTTTATTCAGGATATGGATCTGTATCCGCTTCAGCTTAAAATTCGGCAGATCATTGACGGAGGCGGAGATTTTCAGGCTATCACCGCTGTGCGGCACGTCAATTATACGGAAGCCACTTTGAGCGCAGCGGCTGTAGTATTTGCCATATTGCCCATTCTGGTATTTTATCCCTGGCTGCAGAAATATTTTGCCAAGGGAGCCATGCTGGGCTCTGTGAAGGGATGAACCGGCCGGTTTATTATAAAAATTTTTCAGAAACTATGAAAGAAAAAAGGAGGAGGAACAACATGAGGAAAAAATCCGTGATGGCACTGTTTTTGGTGGGAATAATGCTTACCGGTACGCTGTGGGGGTGCGGGAATGACAAAGGAGGTGAATCATCCCTCAATTCACAGTCCGGATCTTCGGAGGAGGGTCAGGATGAAAAGACGGATGCAGCTGATACGGACGATGTGGTGGATCTGGAAATGTGGATCACCAATCCCGGATATCTTGCTGTGGAAAAGGGTGGGGTGATGTATAATTTTTATAAGGATCTGATCGGAGTGGGGTTGACGGAGCCTTATGTGGAGTGGAACGGGGGGCAGACCTACGGGGAAGCGCTTAATATGCGAATTATTGCGGGGGAAATGCCGGATATTGTACAGCCGGTTAACGGAGTGGAGACCGGCCTGGCCAAGGAGGGTGCGCTGCTGGATATGACAGAGCTGCTTCCCGAATACGCGCCCAATCTGTGGAACTATGTGCCAGAGAAGACCTGGAACGTAATGAAGAGTTATGATCCCACAGGGGAAGGCCGGATTTACATGATTCCCCTTGTGATCGATTACACCAGACATGGCGCTATGATCCGGCAGGACTGGCTGGATAAGCTGGGGCTTGCCATGCCCTCCACCCAGGAGGAATTTGTGGAGGTATTGCGGGCGTTTAAGACAAGAGATCCCAACGGCAACGGCCTGTCAGACGAGATTCCCACAGGGGGACGGGCGGAGGCCAGATGGATGGATTATCTGTTTGCCATGTATGGCATCGCTATGTGGGAAGGATTTCCGGAATGGGATATTTATGACGGCGAGCTGACCTATTCTGCGGTTACGCCCAATATGCGGGATGCCCTGGAGTTTATCAGTGGCCTGTACCAGGAGGGCCTGTTGGATGAGGAGACTCTGATCAACGATAAGGCGAGCTGGGATGGAAAGGTGAGTTCCGATCAGGTGGGAGTATTTTATCAGTGGCCGGAGAGATCCTATCAATATGCAACCGATATTTACAATGCGGTGGGAGTCAAAGCCGAGTGGACCGTTATGCCGGTGATCAGCGCGGAAGGGTATGAGGGCTTTTACACTACAAAGCCCACGGCCGGAGTGAACAATGTGGTAAAGAACACGGAGGATCCGAAAAAAATAGAAGCCATCATGAAGGTGATGGATGCTTATGGGGATCCTGATCTGAGAGACATTCTCACACTGGGTCCTGAGGGAATGCACAGTCACAGAGATGAGAACGGTAACCTGGTAAAATCTCCGGTGGACAAGACGACGCAGGAGCATCTGCTGCTGGATCCCAACGGAGGCTTCAGCGATGTGGAAAGCGTGGTTCATCAGCTGGAGCTGAATATGACCGAGGAAGATGCCTGGGCCATTGAAAAGTCCATAGAAAATGCCAGGGAGGTTCAAAAATATGGCAAGGTGATTGCCGGGGACGGCATTCCCGCCACGATCTACGACGGTTATGACGATATTGAGAACCGAACGCTGTATGTAGAGTATGCCTCCAAGATTATTGCCGGAGAATGGCCCATTGAGAAATTCGATGAGTTTGTGGAAAAATGGTATGCAGCCGGAGGCGAAGAGGTCACGAGGGCGGCCAGAGAATGGTACGCCGCCACACAGGAATAAAATTCGGTCAGGAAAAGACGCAGGCCGACGAAAGAGCGGCCTACAGAAGGACAGTAAAAATATGAAGCTTATAAAAAATTTGAAAATATCGGGAAAGCTTGTGGTCAGCTATCTGTTTGCCTGCGTCATTCCGCTGATATTGATCAGCACAGTGATCTACCGTTTCTGTGCCGGAAGCCTGGAACAGACCTCCATGGAGTTTGCATCCGCTTTCAGTTCTCAGGTTGTGGCGGACATGGATGAGCTGATTGATGAATATGACCGTCTGACAAAATCTGTCCTGGTTGACAGTGAGATCATACAACGCCTGTCGGGTATTGAGGAAAAATCTGTGGTAGAACAGATGAATCAGCAGCTGGAAATGCGCAAGATCATGATGCGCCTGACAATCCTGAAGCCGGAGATTAAATCTGTCTGTCTGCTGATGGATGATAAGCAGTTTTATCAGTTTAACAGCGAAGGAAATGTGATAGATCAGAATATCCTGAGCCGACAGCTTTGGGTGGAGGAGTTGAGAGATCGGGAAGAAAATATTGCGCTGACAGCCGTCCACAGATGCTCCTATTACAGCAGGAATCAGGACGGCATTGTGTTTACCGTGGGAAGAAAAATCCGGAATCAGAACGGTGTTTGTGTGGGGATGATCCTGATAGACCTGGATCCGGCGGGTCTGATAAATCTGAGCGAGGGATTTCTGTTGGCCAGGAATCAATATAATATGAAAGTATGCATTATGACGGATGAAAACAGGGTTCTCTACGACTCGGACGTGGCCAGCGGACAGATCAATTGGAGCGATGCCATGGAGGGAGACATGCTTCTTTATCAAAAAAATGAGAAGGATTATATCGTGTTGGGAAACAGTACTAAAAAAGCCGGACTTACGGTATATGCGGTGATTCCGCGCAGCGGGCTTTTGTTTGAGATCAACCGTATCGCCCATGTCACGGCATTTTCTGTTATTGGATGCACTCTTGTGGTTCTGGGAATTTCCGTTCTGCTCAGCAGAACCATTACAAGACCCATACGAAGCCTTCAGAATAGAATGCAGGAGATGGAACAGGGCGAATACAGGATTCTGGAGGGCGGGGAGACCGGCGATGAAATAGGCGGCTTGGTCTTAAGCTATAACCATATGGTGATCCGGATCAAAACGCTGATTGAGAAGGTCTACCTGGGGGAGATCAAACAGAAAAATGCTCAGTATCTGGCTCTGCAGACACAGATTAATCCTCATATGCTGTACAATACACTGGAATCCATACGGATGAAGGCTCTCCGAAGCGGGGCGGATGAGGTGGCGGAAATGGTGAAGCTGCTTGCAAGGATGTTCCGGACCGCGTTGAACGGCCAAAGCAGCGGTCATACCATTCGTGATGAGACGGAATATGCACAGGATTATATCCGATTGCAGAATCTTCGCTTTCGGGACATGTTTTCTCTTCATGTCGATATGGAGGATGGATTATGGGAGATTCCTGTGATTCCCCTGATATTTCAGCCGGTAATAGAAAACAGTATAGAACACGGGTTTCGGGGCAGAAATCATCCGCTTCATATTACGCTGCAGGGGAAGCAGGCAGAGGGTGGAGATATTCTTTTTTACATCTGCGACGATGGAAAGGGAATCTCGCCGGAGCGGCTCAGAGCGGTAAATGAAAAACTGACGGAAGGTATGGCTGTCCCGGAGATAGACGAAGCGAAGACGGAGAAAACGGAAGTCCGTGAAGAGGAGGCGGAAGAAACCAGCATCGGACTGAAAAATATTGCGGAGCGGCTCAAACTGCAGTATGGCAGGTCCTGTTATCTGAGGCTGTTTGAAAGAAAAGAGGGCGGTATGGGGGTGGAGATCCGGATCTGCCCCGATAAGGAAAGCGGGGTTTTATGAGTATCAGAGTATTGATTGTGGACGATGAGCCTGAAATTGCCGAGGGGATTGCTTTTTTGATTTCACGTCTGTGCCCTGGTTATGAGACAGATGTAGCATATGACGGGGAGGAGGGCTGTAAATACGCGCTGTCAAAGAGGCCTGATATTGTCCTCACGGATATCAAGATGCCCGGGCTGGACGGTCTGGAGATGATAAGCCGCCTGAAGGAGGCCGGGCTGGAATCTGTCTTTGTGGTTCTAAGCGGTTTTGCGGAGTTTGAGTACGCAAAAAAAGCGATCACACTGGGTGTGGAGGAGTTTATCACAAAGCCGGTGGAGGAGGAAGAGCTGTGCCGTGTCCTGGAAAAGGCCGGAAGGGAGCTTTTAAGGGTACAGGAAACCAGGAAGCTTGTCAAGGATTATGTGCTGAGGGACTTTCTGGATCATGGGGAGAAGTATGACGGAGAAATGGAAGAGTATCTGGAGGAGCTTGGCATTTCCATATCAGATAGACTTTTCTTATGTATTGCGGCGGAAGCGGGGGCAGGAGAGGATGGACGGCAGAGTCTTCGTTTAAGCCCGGAGGAAGAAAAACTTATGACTGCGGGGCCCTGGCAGCAGGTGCTGCAGGTGGAATATGGGGGGAACCTGACCCTTCTGATAGGAATATTAAAAAAGGATGAGTACATTTTAAATGAGGAAAATGTGCTGTCCTGTATGGAAGAATTGCGAAGGCGTCTGCGCAGGAGGCTGAAATGCCCGGTGAATATGGGAGCTGGCGGAATCTGCCAAAGAGCGGGAGGGCTGCCGCAGGCTTTTGAGGAAGCCAGGTGCGCGCTGAATTATAAGCTTCTGAAGGGAGCGGATTGTGTGATTTTATGGGATCAGATCCGCAGCCTGGAGGGAAGCTCGTCTGTGGTATTGCCGGAGGATATCCGGCGGTTGGAAAGCTGTATCGACAGAATGGACGATGGAGGCAGCAGAGAGGTCATCGAAGATATTTTTTCCAAAATTGAGACGTGCAGCAGTCTCAGCCTGCAGGAACTGCAGATGATCAGCTTGAATCTGATTCTCACGGGAATCCGCAGGATTCCTTTTGCACAGTTTCAGATCAATCAATATTTGGGAAAGAATATTTTTTCCCTGGAAAGCATTTCAAAATTTCAGACCATAGAACAGCTGAAGAACTGGATTGTAAACATTTTGAGCGGCATGAATGAGCTGATGTTGAAAAATGATTGTACGCAAAAGAGAAATGTGGTGGAGGAAGCCAAGGACTATATTGTACAGAATTTCAACAGGGAAATCGGACTGAATGAAATAGCGGAACGTTTTTTTATCAATCCTAATTATTTCAGCCAGCTTTTTAAAAAGAAGACGGGAGAAACCTATCAAAGTTATGTGATTCGTCTGCGTATTGAACGGGCCAGGAAGCTGTTGGCTGAGACTGACAGGAAGATATATGAAATCTGTGGGATGGTAGGATATTCGGACACCAATCATTTCATCAAAATATTTACCCGGGCTACGGGGATGACTCCAGGTGAATATAGAATAAAGGAGAGGAATAACGATGCGACAATATGAAGTATTTGAACTGATATTAAAAGGGGCGGAGCCTGACGGGTCATGGATCCACGTAGATGTGGACGCGGAATTCAGATTGAACGGGACGGTGACAAGAGTAAGAGGATTTTATATGGGGGGCGGGGAATACGGAATCCGGTTTTATCCGGACACACCGGGAAAATGCTCCTATATAGTGAAGGGGGCGGTTTGGGCGGAAGGGGAAGAAGAGGTATTGCCGGCTTTCGCGGACAGCCATGGAAGGGTACAAACCAGGGGCACACATTTTGCCTTTGAGGACAAAACCCCGTATCTTCCTTTTGGGACTACGGTTTACGCCATGCTTCATCAGGACCAGGAGCTGATGGAGCAGACATTTCGGACCCTGGAGGAGTCCCCCTTTAACAAGCTGCGGCTATGCGTATTTCCCATAGATTTTCTCTACAACAAAAATGAACCGGAGGATTATCCTTTTGAAGGGAGTGCTGGCAGGTGGAATGTGCAACATCCCTGCATGTCCTTCTGGAGCCGGCTGGAGGAGACGGTGCGGCGGCTGGCGCGGATGCAGATTCAGACAGATTTGATTTTATTTCACCCCTATGATCATGGAAGATGGGGCTTTGATGAGATGACAGAGGAGCAGAATCAGAGTTATCTGGAATACCTGCTGCGGAGACTGTCTGCATTTCCGAGCCTGTGGTGGAGCATGGCCAACGAGTATGATGTGTGCAGGAAAAAGGTGGAGGAGTGGTATCAGGTGGAGGCCTTTATGGCCCAGGGGGATCCTTTCCATCATCTGCTTTCCTGTCATAACTGCTATAAATTCTGGGATATGGAACGGCGATGTATCACCCATGCGTCGCTGCAGACGAAGCTGATCTATTGTGTGGGTGAGTTGAAAAGACGAACAGGCAAGCCGGTGATAGTGGATGAATGCTGTTATGAAGGAAATGTGCCGGAGACCTGGGGATGTATTTCCGGACAGGAGCTGACCCGGCGCTTCTGGAGGGCGGCAGTATCGGGGGCTTACTGCACCCATGGGGAAGCCTTTCTGGATCCGCAAAATATTATGTGGTGGACCAGAGGAGGTATTCTGAAGGGGGAAAGCGTACCGCGGATTGCTTTTTTGAAAAAGCTGATGGAAGAGCTGCCGGGGCCTCTGGAACCGATTCCCTGTTATGTGGAAAGGCTTAAAAAGCTGGCGGGGGCGTCCCCGGAAGAACAGGCGAAGGCGGCAGAAGCGGATCCAGGTATGAGAATGGTGCGTTCCTTTGCCGGACTGGGGGATGAAATGGAGCTGTACGCTTCCCGGGAGGCCGAATGGAAGGGCCGGTGCGGCGACGAAGCATTTCTCGTATTTTATGATATGCGTTGCTATGGGGAGGATGTTCTGGAGCTGCCGGAAAACCGTACCTACACACTGGAGCTTATCGATGTCTGGAATATGACCCGGATCAGACTGGCAGATGGCGCCACCGGAAGTGTGAGGCTTCGTCTGCCGGGAAAGGAAAATATGGCCGTCCTGGCACTGGCCTGCACTCCGTCTACATAAAGGAGGATGCTCTTTACCATAAGTGGAAATATTTCTTCTCAAAATAATCTTGATTTGAGAGAAATAGAATTTTCGTTCTGAGGTATAAAATGCCACCGTTTACAGATAATAGTATGGAAATCCACAGCACAAAGAGAAACAGAAAGTAACGGAGGCATATTTATGAAAGCAACGGGAATTGTGAGACGTATAGATGATTTGGGAAGAATTGTAATCCCGAAGGAAATTCGCAGGACACTGCATATCAGGGAATCGGACCCCCTTGAAATCTTCACGGACAGAGAGGGGCAGGTCATTTTGAAGAAATATTCACCCATCGGGGAGATGAGCACCTTTGCGAAACAATACGCGGAGAGTCTGGCCCAGGTGTCAGGGCATGCGGCGCTGATCGCGGACAGAGATCAGTTTATCGCGGCGGCAGGCGGGTACAAGCAGATGGTGAACAAGTCTGTCAGCCGTCAGATGGATGAAAAAATCCACAACAGGGAGACAATTATGGCTTCCAGAGGGGATAGAACCTTTATCTCTGTGTGTGACGAAGGCGGTGAAGAGTATCAGCATGAGGCCATCGCGCCCATTCTCTGCGAAGGGGATATCATCGGCAGCGTGGTGCTTCTGCAGAACGACAACAAAAGCCGCATGGGGGAAGTGGAGCAGAAGCTTCTGCTGTCGGCAGCGGGATTTCTGGGAAGGCAGATGGAGCAGTAACGGGTAACAAGTAACAAACAGATATGGCCCGTATGCTGCATCAGCACCAGGCTTCCATATGCAGGCCTGCTCATAGAGACAATTGGGCTGTCACATTAAGTATCATAAATACCAGATATAGAAGTATTGATTCTATAAAACGCTATATCTTGTATTGCAAAACCTTAATGTGACAGCTCCATTTTTTGTGCGCAAAAGGATAGAAGAAGGAGATACAGGTCAGAGCACAGGTTGCACAAGAGGAGGGGGAATTGTAGTATAGAATTTGGATAATAGAATCTGCTTTTTGATTCTATTATATAACTTGGATAATAGAATCTGGATGATAGATAGTAGAATAGAAACAAAAGGAGTGAGGAGCTTGCTTATGAGCCTGAGTTGGACGGTGGGGATGGACGAGATGTTGTTTTACGGCGGAATCATAGGGGCGGGATGCATATTGGCGGCGGCTGTTCTTTATCTGTGTATTTCACGGATTCAGCTGTCGAAGCTGAATGCGCAGTTGAATGAAGAATACGGGAAACGAGAGAAAAAATAACGGAGAAAAAAGATGTCGGAAATTATTGCCTCAATTTATGAGTGCCTGGAAAGAATTGGAGCCGGAGGCGGCGGAAATGTGTACCTGGCCAATCATTTAAGGCTGGGAAAGAAAGTGGTATTGAAAGCGGATAAAAGGGAGATTACCACCAGGCCGGAGCTGCTGCGACGGGAAGTGGATGTATTAAAAGACCTGAGACATCCGTATATTCCGCAGGTATATGACTTTTTTGTAGAAAAAGATACCGTCTATACGGTAATGGATTATATTCAGGGGGAAAGTCTGGATAAGCCTCTGAAAAGAGGGGAAAGATATCCCCAGGCTCAGGTGATCAAATGGGCAAAGCAGCTGTTGGAGGCGCTATGCTATCTACACAGTCCTACCCATGGAACACCGCCCCGGGGTTTTGTACATAGCGACATTAAGCCGGCAAACCTGATGCGTACCCCGGAGAATGACATCTGTCTGATCGACTTTAACATTGCGCTGGCATTGGGGGAAGAGAATGTAATCGGATGCAGCGCAGGTTATGCTTCTCCGGAACATTATGGGCTGGATTTTTCCTCTTATGACGACACGGGAACTGCCACACTGAAAGGGAGCACAGCTACTTTAGGAAAACGGAGGCACGGCAATAGATATTCGGAGAAGAAAAAGAAGGAAGCGTCTGTCGGGGGGACAGCGATTCTGAAAGAGAATAAGCCCAGGGATTCTGAGGAGACAGAAGTATTGGGAGGCGGAGCCCGGAGAGCGGAGCTTACAGAAACGGTTCCCATGGGAAGTTCGCAAGGAGACATGACAGATGTGTCAGGAAAGGGGACTGCCACGGAGCTTCTGGAAGAAACGGAGCGGTCAGGGCAGTCAGAGCAATTAGGGCAGTCAGAACAGTCAGGGCAGTTGGGACAGTCAGGGCAGTTGGAGCGGTCAGGGCAGCTGGAGCAGTGGCAGCCAGGACGGTCAGAGCAATTAAGGTACAGGAAGTCCTCCGAGCAGGATTCCCAGGGAAGAACTTCGTCACTGCGGACGGTCGTTCCCGACATCCGCTCAGACATTTACAGTGTGGGAGCCACGTTGTACCATCTGCTGAGCGGAAGACGCCCCGCAAGGAATGCGGTGGAGGTGGAGCCTCTTTCGGAGACGGAATTCAGTCCTCAGATTGTGGCGATTATCTCAAAAGCCATGCAGCCCAATCCGGATATGCGATATCAGACCGCGGAAGAAATGCTGTATGATTTTTCCCATCTGCATGAAAATGATACCCGGATGAAGAAATGGAAAAGGCATCAGCGGATTGCAGTCACGCTGCTTTCCGTGCTTCTGGTATGGGATGTGGCAGTCTCTTTTGTGGGGCTGAAACGCATGCAGGCGACACAGGAGAGTTTGAAGCTTGCGGAGTATTCGGCCAACGCGCTGGCGGAAGGAGATGTGACAGAGGCGGTGAAACTGGCGCTCCAGGCCATTCCTGAAAAGAGCGGGATTTTAAAGCCGGGAGCTTCGGCCCAGGCCAGACTGGCGCTGACCGAGGCGCTGGGCGTATATGATCTATCGGATGGGTTTAAGGTATTGGATAATGTGACTTTACCTTCGGCTCCTTTTGCGATTGCGGTTTCACCTGGCGGGACCTGCTTTGCCGCGGTGTACGCCTATGAAACGGCGGTTTATGATATGGAGAGCCAGAACAGGATTCTCACGTTGCCAATTCAGAAATCTGCCTTATCCGATGTTATTTTTGTGGATGAGAATCGGATTGTCTATGGAGGAACAGAGGGCGTGACAGCCTATGATATCGATGGGAAAAGGGTGCTGTGGACCGGGGGAACTGCCACAAACCTGGCGCTTTCCGGTGACGGGAAGCGGGTGGCGGCTGTGGACCGGGATGCGGATTGCGTTATTATTTATCAGGTGTCAGACGGAAAGAAAATCGGCGAATGTTCGTTTGAGGGCCGGCACCTGCCGGTGGCAGTTAATGATATATTTGCGGATCCGGGGGATTGCATTTTTGCCCTGAATGGGGATGGCAGTCTGCTTGCGGTCAGTTTTTCCGACGGCGGACTCTCCATTTTTGATGTGAACCGTCAGGAAGAGGATTTGATCGTTTATGAGGAATCGGATTACGGGCATTTTGAAGGGGGATTCTATGGCAATTATTTTGCCTATGGGGCGGGGAAGAGCGGGAAAGGAGTGTTCGGTCTGATCGATACCAAAGAAGCGATGTATCTGGGGGGATTTGAGTCTCAGGAGAGATTTCTGCTTCATGCGGACGAGAGGGGAATCTACATTGCCAATGGAAATCTGCTGGTGCGTTTCGACCCGGAGATCCTTGAGCAGCAGGAGCTGGCCAGTACCGGGGAAGCTGATATTACAGCTTTTTCCGTGGGAGAAAATTATGCCGCTGCGGCCACGGAAAATGGGGATATTCTTTTCTATGACAGCGGCTCCAATCAGGCCTGCGGAGAACAGCTGGGACAGCAGACAGATTTTATCCTGATGACAGAGCAGTATACGATTTTCGCCAATCGGAATGAACCCCTGGTCCGCATTAGAGGGCTGGAAAGCCGCAAGGAGACACAGCTTCTGGCATATGATGCCAGGTACCGGCATGACGAAGCCAGAATCAGTCAGGATGGCAGACGGATTATGCTTTTCTGGTATCAGGAATTCAGAATCTATGACAGAGAAGGAAACCTTTTGACACAGAAAGAACTGCCGGATGCGGAGCAAATTTATGATCAGCAATTCCGAAAAGGGGAAGATTCCTGGCTTGAAGTGATCTGGTATGATGGAACGGTACGATGCTACAGCGCGGAGGATGGCGCGTTGCTTTCCGAGACAAAGGGGAAGGCGCCGGATAAAGATCTGCATGAAGAATTCTTCATTGACGGATATCGAATTGCTTCTCCGCTGCATGGCACGCCTGAGGTGTACGACGAGAGAACAGGCAGACTGGAGGCCAGGCTGGAAGCGGATTCTTATCTCACCTATGTGACCCGGACAGGAGAGTATATCGTCACCGAATATATCAGTGCGGACGGAAAGAGATACGGTATCCTGCTGGATGACAAATTTCAAAAAATAGCCTGCCTGCCGGAACTTTGCGATGTATGGGAGGACAGGCTCGTGTTTGATTACGGGTCGGGAGATCTCAGACAATGCTCCATCTATTCCCTTCGGGAGCTGGTGGAGATGGGGAAAGCTTATCTTGCGGAAGAGGAATAGAAGGCTGGCTATTCTGTCCGTCTTGCCAGATCAATGATTTCCGACAGGATGGCCGCCACCTTGTTCTGATCCTTTTCGGGCAGTTTCATGAGAGTGTGATATACATCAAGAGCGGTGTTTTCCGGGGAGAAATGCAGAGTATCAATATCACTTAGCAATTCGGTCAGAGAGATGTTAAGACCACGGGATAATTTCGCAATGGTTTCCAGAGTGGCATTTTTTTCTCCCCGTTCCAACTGGCCGATATATGTGGGATGGCAATCACATAATTCGGCCAATTCTTCCTGGCTCAAATGCTTCTGTTTGCGGTAATATCGGATTCGGAGTCCCAGTTCAATCGCTATCGACATATATTATCCTTTCTATACGAAACTCCCATGCAATTAAACAGTAATATTCTATACGAAAAATAAGGCAATAGAGGAAATTGCCTGGGAATTTAGTTAATGCATACAATGAGTAGGAACTTTTATAGTAAATGTATACTATAAATATTATTATTTTTATTCAACATACTATTGACACGAAAAATGGAGAAATATATACTAAAGATATTGTTTGCCGGTTTTCTGTTTTTTATAATATGAATGACCGCAAGGTACAGAAGCAGTCGCACACTATACAAAAGAGGGGGATCTTTTGTCATGCCTGTATTCGGGGAATATTTGTATCAACAGATTCAAAGCAGGAAGGTGTCCATTTCCGGTCTGGCCAGGGATTCCGGCGTGGAGCGGACCGCACTGCATAAAGCTTTGAAAGGGGACCGCATCTTGCCTTATCCGGCGGTGGAGGCGTTGGCGAAAAGCCTGAAATTGTCCCCGGAGGAAATCAGGAAGCTGCGTTGGTATTATGACGGGTTGTTCGAAAGTGAAAACCGGAGACAGGCCAGGGATATGGTGGACAGGATGTTTCGAAGGCTGTGGGACCTGCCGGATTCCATACGATATCGGGAACATGAGCCTGTGGCGGTTTCGGAGGAGAAAGCTTTCTATAGAGGATATGGGGAAATTGCGGGATTGGTCTGGTCCATGGTGCGGGAGGAGACAAAGCGAGTCCGGCCGAGGCTGGAGCTGGCCCTGCCCCCTGATATACCGGCCGTCATGCAATGTGTGAAACGATTTTATATGGAAAGAACAGATCTGGAAATAGAGCATATCATTTGCTTTGATACGTCGGGGACAGAGGAGGAAAATAATCTGCGGAACCTGGAGGCACTGGGCTGTCTGTTGCCGGAATGTGTTCTGTCCGGGGGAAGATATCAGACCTTCTATTATTATAATGACCAGGGGCAGCACAGGTATACGGACCCGCTGCCCTATTTTCTGGTGACACAGGGAGGTGCAGTCTGCTTTGCTGAGAATTGTCAGACAGCGATTTACCTGAAAGGCGAGGAGCAGGCGGAATATTTCAGGTCCTGCTTTTATCATTTGAAACAAAATTGTTGTAAGCTGGTGGAATATCTGCAAGGCGGAGGATGGACGCAGACATTTATTCCAGAATCGTATTCAGACAGAGCAGGAACTTGTGACAGAAACGGGAATCCCGGTTTTTGCTCTATTATGGTTCACCCCTGTATGGGGAAAGAGCTGCTTCCGGGCCTGATCACAATGTTTACCAGAAGGGGAATTGCAGAATTCCTGAACACGGGAAAGTTGTATGACCCGGCGGAGAGAGTCAGGAAGGCTGTGGGCCCGGAGATGCGGCGGCGGATTCTGAGAGAATTCGGCATTGCTTTGCGCAGTGACCGGATCCGGGGGAGGATGTTCAATGAGATGCTTTTTGCCCTGCCGGAGCGGTTTGGCATGCTGACCACCGCGGAGGAAGGGGCCTTTCTATATGATAAAAGCAGGGAGCTGGAGATTCGGCTCTGTGAGAAAAAGCTGAGCGGTGCTTTCCATGACTGGGCAATGCATCTTTTCTCCGGGGAATGTGTGTTTGACAGGGAACGGACGGCGGAGATTGTTGAGGGGATGGCGGGGTGAGTGGCAGGGCTGGGTATGCGGGGGCGTTTGTAGCGGGAGTGGATTTATTCCCGCGACAATGAGTCAAAGTTGATTCCCCATTGCTTGCAGTAAGGGCTTTGATTCGGAGAAATAGAAAGAGAAACGAAGGAGGTTTTGGGAGATGAGGTTTGGAAGGAAAGGACTAGCAGTATTGGTGGCGGCTTTATTGATCGTACCGGAGACACCGATGCCAGCGAGAAATGTGTTGGCTGCGGAAATGGATGTCGTACAGTTGGAGCAGAGTCAGGAGACCGGGGAGGAATCTGTTGAAAGCAGCGGAGATGATGCTGTGGAGAGCGGTATGAAAAATACTGCGGAGAGCGCTGGGGGAAATACAATTGAAAGTGGCGTAGAAGACGGGGCGGAGAATGTATTGTCTAATTCGGCTGACGGGATGAAGGGAGAAGGGAACGAGGAGCTTGGTGCTGCAGAGACCGGTGCTACGGAGACTGGTGTTGCGGAGACCGGCGCTGCAGAGACAGGTGAGACGGAGAATGCGATGCCCGAGACTATTGCACCTGAAATGATGGCCTCCGAAACAGTAGGAAATGATGTGGATGCGGTGGAAGCAGAAACAGCTTCTGATGCAGGAGAGAGCCTGGAAGATATGGAAGGCAGCGGAGAGGAAAATGTCTATACGCCATATGCGGATGTAATTGCGAGTGGCAGTGATGGGGATATTACGTGGGTTATTGACGCCGGTGGGAAACTGACTGTGGAGGGGACGGGGGATTTTTCGCAGAATTTGTGGAAGGAATATTTGGGAGAGATTACCTCGGCGGAGATTAAGGTAAGCGGTATGACAAATGCGTCGCATTTGTTTGAAAATTGCACGAATTTGGTGGATATAGATCTGAGTGGGTTTGATACCAACAATGTGACATCAATGGAAAGCATGTTCTCTGGATGCAGCAGTCTGCAGAATATAAATTTAGACAACTTTAACACTGAAAATGTAACAGATATGTTTGGGATGTTTTCTAATTGCCACAGACTGGAGAACTTGGATCTGAGTAGTTTTGACACCAGTAATGTAACTACTATGATAGGGATGTTTTGCAACTGTGGAAGTTTAACAAGTCTGGATTTAAGTCATTTTGACACCAGTAATGTAATTACTATGGAAAGTATGTTAAGCGGCTGTGGAAGTTTAACAAGTCTGGATTTAAGTCACTTTAATACTAGTAAAGTAATTACTATGAGACATATGTTTAGTGGCTGTGATAGTTTAACGAGTTTGGATGTAAGCCATTTTGATACCAATAATGTAACTACTATGGAATTTATGTTTTTCAATTGTGGTAGTCTAACGAGCTTGGATGTAAGTCATTTTGATACTAGCAAAGTAACTAGTATGGGATTAATGTTTGGTGACTGTGGAAGTCTAACAAGTCTGGATGTAAGTCACTTTAATACTAGTAATGTAACTATTATGGCAAGTATGTTTTTCAACTGTGGAAGTCTAACAAGTTTGGATCTAAGCCATTTTGATACCAGTAATGTAACTGATATGGGATCGATGTTTTACGGTTGCGGTAATTTAACAAGTTTGGATTTAAGTCATTTAGATACCAGTAATGTAACTAATATGAGAGTGATGTTCTATGACTGTAGAAGCTTAACAAGTCTGGATTTAAGTTATTTTGATACTAGCAATGTAACATCAATGAGAAGCATGTTCTCTGGATGCAACAGTTTGCAGAATGTAAATTTAAGCAATTTTAACACTGAAAATGTAACAGACATGTGGGAAATGTTTTCAGAGTGCAGAAACCTGGAAAGCTTGGATCTGAGTAGTTTTAATACCAGTAATGTAACTGGTCCAGGAATGCAGACCATGTTTAATAATTGTCAGAAATTGAAAAGCCTGGATTTAAGTAACTTTAATACAGAAAAAGTAACAGATATGTTTGGAATGTTCATAAATTGCCATAGACTGGAGTACTTGGACCTGAGTGGCTTTGACACCAGTAATGTAACGGTCACGACAGTTATGTTTTGCGGTTGCGGTAGTTTAGCAAGTTTGGATCTAAGTAATTTTGATGTCCATGCGCTTGAAGAAGCAAGGGACATGCTTTATGACTGTAAAAACTTAACTACAATCCACACCCCACTTCATCTGACGCAGTCAGTTTCATTCCCAGAAGTAGAAAATGTAGTCTGGCGTCTTCCTGATGGGACAGAGGTCACGGAATTGCCTCAAAATCGAAATGAAAGTGTAGTGATTACAAGGCATAATATAGATACAGATACCACAGAATTTCCGGCACTGCATTTTCGCGTTATCGGTGCCACGGGGTATTCAAATGATGACATTTATATAGCTGAAAATACCGCCCAGGAAATCCTGGACACGCTATTGGATCCTTTTTATGGAAATAGGTATCAGACACTATTTGTCCACGACCTGAATATGGATTTGACCAAAGCAGCGCCTGTATTTGAGCAGGGAATAAATACGGAAATCCAGGTATTCGGCCAGGGACCACAGATATCAGGAGAATCCATACAGGATTTTTCAAAGGGAGCAGTTTCCTATACAGCGTTTTTTTCAGACGAACAGAAGAGTTATCAGGTTGCTTTTGTGAAAAAAGAAAATGGACCGAAACTATTTGTAAACGGCCCTGAGGAACGAGAAATCTTTTTGACAGATTATTTTGACAACAGGCATACTATCATGATTGCGAATGCAGGTGATGTACAGCTCACAGGAATAAAAGCGGAGCTTCTGGAGGCTGTGAATATCAAATTGGATGACACACAGGCAGTAAGCAGTACATTGGAAGCCTTTACACAGGTTCCGGGAAATGGCCGGTCAATGAAAGCAATTATGGCGAACTTTGGGAAGATCTCCTTGGTGCCGGACGGTGAAGGAGCAATCAGTGGTACCCTGAAAATTTCAGCAGACGGGCAGGAGCCGGTGTATATCAGACTGACAGGGTATTCCAGCAATCCGAAGATTATTACCACGACAGAAGAACTGAATATGGAAGATGTGATCAGAGTAAAATATGTGCCCTATTCCTACACTGTGGAAACAAATAACAAAGATGATTCCAACAGGGTGACCTTTTCGGTAGCGGAGGGAAAACTGGCGGAGGGACTGCAGATGTATCCGGATACCGGGGAAATCTATGGTGTGCCCATGGAAGCAGGAGAATTTCCAATCACTGTGAAAGCTACCTACAGCAATCCTGCCTTTCTGCCGTCCTATGCGCAGCTGACACTGATCGTAAAGGAGAATACGGACGGGAACGTTGCCGTTGCCACGGATTCCGGCTATGATTTGGTTCAGCGGGTGGGAGATGTCAACATAAGCTCAGTATCCGGAGGCAGTCAGATGATGGTTTCCCTGGGTGAATACAGAGAATTTGTGGCACTTTATCTGGACGGAGAAAAACTGGCGGAAGGAAGCGACTACACTTCTGAGGAGGGTAGTACAAGGGTCACGATTCTGAACCAGACCCTGACCAGCAAGAGCGTGGGAACGCACACATTGGGTATGGAATTCCGCACACAGGATACCAGGGAGCTTCGGCGTGCTGCACAGAACTATGTGGTCGGTGAGGATGTAAACACGGACAATGGCGAAAATGGCGGAGGCGAGGGTAATGACGAAGCGGAGAATAGAGGAGGAGACGAGGGTGCCGGGGACGCTGGAAATGCGGAGGCAGGAAGCCGGCTGAGAGCGACGGCCACGGTCATTACCCATACCGTGTCAGCCGGTGATACCTTGTGGAAAATAGCGGAAAAATATTTTGGGTTGGGTACTTATTGGACGAAGATATATGAGGATAATAAAGATAGCATTAGCAATCCGGACAGAATCTATGTAGGGCAAAAGATTATGATTTATCTGACGAAGAGCAGCGCAGGGGAAACCAGGATGGAAGGAACGGTTTATACAGTACAGTCAGGGGATACGCTTTGGAAGATTGCCAGGAGAGTGTATGGAAAAGGATGGCGGTGGAGAAAGATTTATGATGCCAATGATGCTATCAAAGATCCGGAGAAGATTTATGTGGGGCAGGTGATTGTGATTCCGGATTGAACGCAGGAGATTCGCAAAGCAAACGGCTGTAGAACAATCCAGCATACTGTTGAGATTTAGCATTTCCTGATACAGCCTATTCGGCAGTATCAGGAAATGTCGGATACACCATGACAAAGACTATCTTTTCAGCATCTGGATACATGACTATTATAATTGAGTAAAGGCTTTACACCTTGCTAAATGGCTGTTATAATGAAATCACAAGATACACATAGACAGCACTTTGGCGGGTGGGAGGTGATCACATGCCAAACGGTTTAGAGATTATAAAAGCGGCAATTGATGATTTCGAGGAGATACAAGAATATATGTTTTTGGCAAAAAAGGAAAACGCTACAGAAACGTATGAAAGATTAAAAAAGAAATATCTGTCTCTAAAAGCTATTTTGAATGTATCAGGCGTAAATATGACAGATATTGACAGAATCAAAGAATGATTTCTTACAATTGAAACCGAATAGTAGCACAAACAAGGGGTGTAAAGTCTTTATTGAATTATCAAGCTGTAAAGTTTGAGTTTTAAGACTTACACCTTTTTATTTTTAGGTTACACGCTCTAATAGTACATTGAAAAATAAATATCTAACATCCTTGACGCTGCCGGGAATGATGCAAAATCTGAAATGAAAAAGTACATATGTTATGCTTTATTACTATGCTTCCTGCTGTGTGCCTGTAGAAACGAGGAGGAAGAACCGCAAAACGGGACGATTTCCGGGGCGGATGCATTGGAAGAAAATGCCACAGACAAAGTCACAGAAAGTTCGGTGCCGGAGGTGACAGAAACTCCGATACCGGAGGTAACAGAGAGTTCGGTTCCGGAAGTGACAGGGACTCCTCTGCCGGAGGAAGCCAGTTCCCCATCCCCGGCAGCGACCCAGAGCCCGGAACCGTCATCAATGCCAGGCACCAGTCCGGATGTGTCGGAGTCGCCCAGCCCGGATGCAGATGCAGAATCCGGACCCAGGCCAATATATGAAGAAGGGTATATATATTATCAATTGACGGAAGATGTGGAATGGTATGGTGAAGACTATCCGGCGTACCTGGGTGAGCGATTTCTTTACGACAATGATTGGGGTGTACATAGAGAAGGTGTCAAGTATAACAGTTCAGATGTGGGAGTAATTCTTGCGAATCCTGAATTCGGTTCCGGAGAGATGGATTTAACAGGCTTACCGACTTATATCGTGTATTATTGTGAAGACGGTACGGCGTATATTCAGGGAACTCCGGCGGCTGCGGTGGAATTCGCCGGGTCAATGTCTGTACAGGATTTTGATGAAGCCCACCCGAGAACATATGGGTACTAAGAAAAGTTCTAAGCCGTGGAGAATGACACGTTTTAGCTTACCCGTTGTGCTTTGGGTACTCGTATCAGAGAAATGTACCTCGACCAAGTAGGTCGTCTTATCAATTTTTTTGCAAGGGGTTGCCGCATTAAATGGCCAGAATACCAGATATAGCAATGTTGTTTCTGAAAAATACTATATCTTCTATCTTAAAGCCTTAATGCGACAGCCCCAGTGTTGGTCTGAATACTGTCTTCATGTATCTCCTTGTTGGGCAATGCGTGCAGGCACGCATAAAAAGGCGCATGGTTTACAATTTACTGTTCCATGCACCTTTACGCTATTTTATTGATATTAAGTTGTTTCTCTTATTATGCTAACAGCATAATCTCAGCTTCGATTTCTTTTAATTCATCAAAAGATAATGCCGGAATGTAATCTGCAATTTCCTCCAATGTCATTTTCCCTTTTTTTATCATTCTTTCTGCGGTCTTTCTTTCCGTTTCTTTTTCAATATCTTTTGCATAAGTCCTCATAATCTGCTCATCATCAAATAAACTCATCATAATCGTTACTACCTCCACTT
>CAQUWW010000012.1:0-264 GCA_948896875.1 uncultured Acetatifactor sp.
CCAGTACAAGAGACTGACAGGACTGTATGAAGGCGTGCTCACAGGAAAGGGTCTTACCTATGGCGGGTCCCTGGCCAGAACAGAAGCTACCGGTTATGGTCTGCTGTATCTGACTGAAGAAATGCTGAAATGCAATGGCAAGGATATCAAAGGCAAGACGGTGGCGGTATCCGGAGCCGGAAACGTGGCCATCTACGCGATCCAGAAGGCATGGCAGCTGGGCGCTAAGCCTGTGACCTGTTCCGACTCTACCGGATGGATTTA
>CAQUWW010000012.1:274-6591 GCA_948896875.1 uncultured Acetatifactor sp.
TCGATGTGGCGTTGCTGAAGGAAGTAAAGGAAGTGAAGAGAGCCAGACTGACCGAATATGCGGCGGCCAGACCCAGTGCGCAGTATCATGAGTGTGGGGCGGGGAGCAATGTATGGACCGTGAAATGTGATATCGCATTGCCCTGTGCTACCCAGAACGAGCTGCATCTGGAGGATGCGAAGACTTTGGTTGCAAACGGCTGCTTTGCTGTGGCTGAGGGGGCAAATATGCCTACCACCATGGAAGCCACAGAGTATCTCCAGAAGAACGGCGTGTTGTTCTGCCCCGGAAAGGCTTCCAACGCAGGCGGCGTAGCCACTTCCGCGCTGGAGATGAGCCAGAACAGCGAACGTCTCAGCTGGACCTTTGAGGAAGTGGATTCCAAGCTGCAGGGAATTATGGTGAATATCTTCCACAATCTGGATGATGCGGCGAAGAAATATGGCATGGAAGGCAATTATGTGGCCGGCGCCAATATCGCAGGATTCCTGAAGGTAGCGGAGGCCATGACAGCGCAGGGAATCGTGTAAGTTTGGAAGGAACACGGGATTAACCTGGGAACAGGATAGAAAAGAAATGCCGGAGAGGCTGGATGTAGCCTGACTCCGGCATTTATAATTATAGGAAAGTCCGTCGTCAGATGGACATGGAATTCGGAGAGAATATTGGATATCCTTATAACTGTTTTGCTATTGACAAATTGTGAGAGATGAAATATAATGCAACTATAAAGTAGTTGCAAAAGGGGTGAGCGCTATAGAGGATGAGTAAGTATGAAAAGGCGAAGGAACGAATACGACAAAAGCCAAAAGACTATACTTATACAGAAGCAAAATATTTATTAGGGAAAATGGGGTTTATAGAGTGGAGTAAAGGCAGGACATCCGGTTCAAGGGTCGGTTTTTTCAGGGAGGCAGACAAAACGACAATTTTATTACACAAACCGCATCCGGAAGACATAATGGACAGAGGGGCAGTGGGAGATCTGGTCGATTACTTAAAGGGAATAGGTGAATTGTGATGAAGAAAAATATTCTGGAATATAAAGGGTATCATACGACGGTTGAATTTGATGCTGAAACATATGTGCTTCGGGGGAAAATAGAAGGAATAAATGATTTTGTCAATTTTGAAAGTAATGACCCAAGGACAATTGAACAGGAATTTCACAAAGCTGTGGATGATTACTTAATTTTCTGTCAGGAAGTGGGAAAAGAACCGGATAAAGAATATAAAGGGACCTTTAATATAAGAATACAGCCGACTTTGCATAAAAAGTTAGCTCTTCTTGCGTTAAAGAATGGTGACTCTCTGAATGCTGTGGTGGAGAAGGCAATACAGGCCTATGTGGAAGAGAGTAAAGTAACAAGCACAGAATTGCAACAGACAATTCGGATTTTGTCGGCTGCACTTGCGACGCAAAGGATTTATAAGAAAGAATGTACAATGCAGATTGCAGCAGAGTCCAAAATCATTCCTTTTGGGGGGCACACATCGCCTAATATAAAGATGTCATATCAGGAAACGAGGTTAAGTTAGATGATAAAAAATTTATCTGAGTATTTCTTGCCGGAACAGGAATTTTATTTACAGTCGATAAATTATGACAGATTAAACAGTGTTATGTCAAAAGAGGAAGTTTTTCTGAACTGTACTGATAATATCCATGTGGAGAGGAATGAAAATAACGGTGTAAAAGTGACTGTCACAAGAGAGCTGTTCTTCGAACCTGGAGAAATGTTCAGGTTGTCCGTAGCCTTTGGAGCGGATTTGCAATTTGATTTACAAAGGGCAGAGGAGTATGACTGGAACGAAGTGAATCTTGCGGAAGAGTTTCGGGATAACGGAGATTTTGTGATCCTCAATTTGATGAGCAGAATTACTCTGCTGATAGCACAGATCACCTCGTCATTTGGTCAACAGCCATTGATCTTGCCGCCAGGCATCTCAAAATCTGATAATAAAATGAATCCTGAGAAAAATAATACATGAGATACAGAATATTTTAGAGAGAAAAAGCATGCGGAAGAAAGTACGAATTATAATCCTTTTATTTTGGGCAGTATGCCTGTGGTGTGGAACCAAAGCCTCCGCATCGGCGGAATCCCTTCCCTTTTACGAGGATGGCGATGTCGTGGGGGTGATGGGGGACAGCATTACACATGTGGTCTACAGCAAGCTGAGTTACGTGGAGCTGCTGGAAGAGTACTATCTGAGCCGGTTCCCCGGGCAGAAAACGGAGTTCCGCAATCTGGGCACAGCCGGATATAAGGCCGTGGATGTTTTGAATATCTATGATAAGGACCCTGCCTTACAGGGGATAAATAAGGCCGTGATTATGCTGGGAACCAATGAAGCTGTTTTGGGGATATCCACGGAAGAATACATTGGAAATATGGGAGAACTGGTGACGCGGCTGAAAGGGGACGGTTTGGACGGAGAGGATATCCTGATCCTCACACCGCCGATCTGTGATGAGAATTGCAGGGTGAATCGTGATAAAAACGGAAAAACACGCTGGGCATTCGAGGATACCCTGCTGGAGTATATAGAAGCGCTGGAAGTCAAAGCGCAGGAGTGGGGTGTGCGGTACCTGGATATTCATACACCCATGGCAGAACTGACGGAAGAGCTGCAGAGTGCGGAGGCCGGAAGTACATTGACAACGGACGGCATTCATCCAAATGCCGTGGGACAGAGGCTGATTGCATACTATATTCTTCAGGCACAGGGAGTCGGAGAGGAGCCTTTGACGGAAGTTTTCATACCGAAAGAGGGAGAAATCCAGGTATGCAGAGGAGAAGTGTCAGATTTCTACCGGGGAGAAAAAGGCCTGTGTTGGACCTGGAGGCCGGAGACACTGCCTGTGGCCGGAGCCTCCGGCGCGCAGCAGTTTCGATCGCTTTTTGAAAAGGCAGACTTGCCCTATCAAAATCTGCTGCAAGTGGAAGGGCTTCCGGAAGAGACTTCTTACAGGGTGCTGATGGGAGAGACAGAGCCTGGAAGCTATACGGGAAGTGCCCTGGCGGAAGGGATTGATCTTGGAAGGCTGGAGGGACATCCGCAGCAGGAGGCCATGGGGCAGGTGGATGCTCTGAGCAAGGCCCGGCATCAGAATTTGATAACTTACCGTAACATGTGGATCGAGATTGCCATGCAGAGGACCACATACGTTCCGGAGGAAGTTCAGGCGCAATACGAGAGCTGGAGAGCGGAGGACAATCGACTTCGGAACGAAATCTATGCCATTGCGGAAGGGCTGCAGGGCGGCGTATTTCGTATGGCGGTCATAGAAGAGGGATCCTCCCCGGAAGAACTGGAGCAGGAGGCGGAAGCCGCGAAAAGGGCCGAGGAGGAGGCAAGAAAGGCGGCGGAAGAGCAGGCTGCAAGAGAGGAAGAGGCCGCAAGGAAGGCAGCGGAAGAACAGGCCGCAAGAGAAGAGGAGGAAGCCGCAAGGAAGGCAGCGGAAGAGCAGAAAAGGAGAGAAGAGGAGGCTGCCAGAGAAGCCGCAGAGGAAGCCGCCCGGGAAGAGGCGGAAGCACAGGCTCTTTTGCAGAAGCGGATTCTGCTTGGCACAGGTATGGGCGTGCTTGTCATATGGTTGGCGGTATGGGCGCGACGTCAGAAGAGACAAAACAAAGGAAGCTAAAAGCCTGAAAAAGGGCCGGTCAGCATGAACATGCCGGCCGGCCCTAAATAGTCCGTCATTTACTTATAGGAAACTTACCCTTGTTCGGAGATGAGCTCCAGAATTTTCTTTAAATCGGAAATCAGATTTCTGGAATACAGTTCCGCTTCCCGATAAATCTGCTGTGCTTCCATATGCTTCCCGCTGTTGACAGCATTGATTACGGAGGCTCCATACTTATGAAGCTTCTGGTGCTTCGGCCCCAGGCCATTCCAGATGGGCAGGACGCCCGGCATATCCGGTGTCATGGCGTAGTAGAAATGACCGAAACCACATTTGGAAGAATCCAGCTGCAGCGGAATAACAGTTTGTGTGTCCACCATTTTTTTCAGATTGCTCAGCCAGGTATAGTGGGAAGAAATGGCATTGTTCACATATTGAGCGAATTCCTGATTTTCCAGGTGATAGAATGCATCCTTGGCCATATCTCCCATTTGCTTTACCGTATCGTCCAGAGTCTTCTCAATGCCGACTACCGGCTCCGTGGCCTGACGCAAGTCTTCGCCTACCTTCTGCATGAAATCTGTGCTTTCCATCAGCTGATTTTGCATTTCTGCCATAGAGCTGCTGATTTCCTCACTGACGGCGGCGATGGAACTGACCGACTCGTTGATGTGAGAGACATGCTGCTGACTTTCCAGGTTGATTTCCCATACGTTCTTGATTTTATCTGTCATGGAGAGAAGAGAATCCACTGTGCTCTTGGAACTGCTGACACTTTTCTGGGAAGCTTCCTTCATGGTCTTTACAAAGGATTCCATATTGGAGGTCAGCTTCTGGGTTTCCTCCGAAAGCTCTCGAATCTCATTTGCCACTACGGCAAAGCCCTTTCCTGCCTCGCCGGCTCTGGCGGCTTCCACAGAAGCATTCAAAGCCAGCAGATTGGTCTGCATGGATATGGAGCCGATGCCGGAGATAACATTGCTGATATGGTTGATGATATTGACCAGTTCGTCCATATCCTTCTGCATTTCCCTTGAGACCGCAATGGTCTGATCGGACAGATCTCTGATATCTGTCAGTTCCTTTTGGCTGGACTCGATTTTTTGATAGACCTCGTCTGTTTTCCCTGCAACTGTGACAATGGTGTTGGTGAGCTGTTCATGCTGGCTGTCCGAAGTACCCACGGAATTTCCGAAAATGGTCTCCGTAGCGTTGGTAATGCGCTGGGAGATATCCATAATTTTTTCCGTCTGGTGCTGCATCGTCAGATCAAGAGAGCTGATTTGCATGACTGCCTTTATGTTCTTATCAAACACTTCTGCAAACTGCTTTCTTCCGTTGGACAGTCTCTGGTAAATTTGATTCAGTTCCGGTTCAGGGGAGTAATCGGCCGTTTTCAATTCTGAAACAGCCCGCATCAGTATGGTTTTTTTCTTTTTTGTAGCCATAACAAATCCTCTTTCTTTCTTTAGAATTGCCCTATATCTCTATCATACGGGATTTTGGGGTTTTTGCAAGCTTTTTCTGAAAAATATATTTCACCTTTTCGATATTCTCCCGGTGTGCAGTGGAAAGTTTTCCGAAAAAGGCGGTTGAAATGATTGATATTTTGAAAACCGGATGCATAGGCGGCCTCTTTGATCGTGATCGCCTCGTTTGTCAGCAGGAAACAGGCTTTTTGTAAGCGGGCCTGTATCAACTCGTCCATGGGAGAACAATGAAAATAAGCATTGTAGTATTTGTAAAACTGGCTTTTGCCAAGGTTCAGGATTTTGCAGAGCTGATTGATACACCACGGCTGCTCGCAGTTGTTTAACATTTGGCCCCGGATGGACACGATTTCATGGTAAATATTCTGATACTGTTCATTGGGTTCTTTTTTGTGTAACTGTTCTCTTGCCGTCTGAATGAGGAGCTGGTGCACATATAAATCCATGAGAGCTTCTCCATAAGCCGGCTGCCTGTTTAGAAATTCCTGGTAGATTTTTTTCAGAAGCCAGTGAATTTCCTCTGTATTGGCGGGATAGAACAGGGTATTTGTCTGAATGTTGTATTGTTCCACAAGTTCCTTGTCACAGAAGAAATGTACATAGCTGTTGAAAAAACGGTCTTCGGCCTGATAGTGCTGATAAGTTCCCGGCTCATAGAGAATACATGCGCCGGGGGAAGCCTCTGTGGAAGTGTGATCGGCAAAATGAAAGCGCATGGGCGAAAGAACCAGCAAAAAGAGATAGCTGGCGGTTCCAAAAGGACGATAAATCAACTCCTGATCGGGATTGTGTGTATGATAGCCGCAGTATTCGATTTTGATCATGGATGGAATTGCCTCCTGCTATTTCATTGAGATAATCTGTATTGACAGTAGCCGTTCCGACATGGGCCGCGATATCGGACTATCGGCAGTTACAGTGTAACACAAACGGAAGAAAAGTCAATCATTTGAGAATAAAGGCTCTTATCACAGAAAAGAAATATGCTTATAATGACAATATATCTATTAAAAAAACATGGTTAAGGAGTGCAGGAAAATGAAAAAATCAACAGTTATCGTAGATAAGGAATTCGTCCTGGCGGATGTGGACAAGAGAATTTACGGTTCCTTTATCGAACATCTGGGACGTGCCGTCTATGAAGGAATCTATCAGCCGGAAAGTCCTTTTGCAGATGAGCAGGGAATGCGCAGGGA
>CAQUWW010000012.1:6601-11929 GCA_948896875.1 uncultured Acetatifactor sp.
CGTCAGTTGAATGTGCCGGTGGTACGGTATCCCGGAGGGAATTTTGTGTCCGGCTATCACTGGGAGGATGGCGTGGGCGCCAGAGAAAGCAGACCCTCCAGAGTGGACCTTGCGTGGGGAACCATCGAGACCAATCAGTTTGGCCTCAATGAATTTGTGGACTGGGCGAAGAAAGCGAATACGGAAGCCATGATGGCTGTCAATCTGGGGACCCGTGGGATTGAGGATGCCAGAAATATCGTAGAGTACTGTAATGTGCCGGGAGGGACTGTCTACAGCGACCTGAGAAAGCAGCATGGTTATGACGAACCCCACAATATTAAGCTGTGGTGTCTGGGAAATGAGATGGACGGGCCCTGGCAGATGGGGCATAAGACAGCGGAAGAATACGGAAGAATTGCGGCTGAAGCCGGAAGAATCATGAAGATGACGGATCCTTCCATTGAGCTGGTAGCCTGCGGCAGCTCTTCTTACGGCATGAATACTTTCGGGTATTGGGAAGACACCGTTCTGGAAGAAAGCTATGACCAGGTGGATTATCTTTCTCTGCATCAATATTATGGAAACAGGGACAATAATACGCCGGAATTCCTTGCAAATACGGTGGCGCTGGATCAGTTCATTTCGTCTGTGGTTTCTATCTGCGACGGAGTCCGGGCCAGAAAGAAGAGGAAAAAGTACATCAATCTTTCTCTGGATGAGTGGAATGTATGGTACCATTCCAACGAACAGGACAAGAAGGTGGAGAGGTGGAGCAAAGCCCCCCATCAGCTGGAGGATGTCTATAATTTTGAAGACGCGCTGCTGGTTGCCGGAATGATGATTACTGTTTTGCGCCATGCGGATCGTGTGAAGGTGGCCTGCCTTGCGCAGCTGGTAAATGTGATTGCCCCGATTATGACATCTGACACCGGAGCCTGGAAGCAGACCATTTATTATCCCTTTGAGCTGATCAGCAATTATGGTCGCGGCAAAGTTCTACATACATTGGTACAGTCTCCCGTGTATGAAAGCGCCCATGGTGATGCGCCTTTCCTGGACTGCGTTATGACAATGGACGAGGAAAAGGAGACGGTTACTGTATTTGCCGTCAACAAGAGCCTGGATGAGGATATGGAGCTTACCTGTGACCTCAGACAGTTTGCCGGCTATCAGGTAAAGCGGCATGTTGTGCTGACCCACACAGATGTAAAAGCGGAGAATACGGAGGAGCATCCGGATACCGTGGTACCTCAGGAGAATGGCAAATCAACAATAGAGAATGGAATTCTCAAGGTTTATCTGCCTGATAAGAGCTTCCATGCGATTGTGCTTGGAAAATAAAAAGAGCAGAAAATAGAGGAAGAAAGCAGCGGCTTGAAATTTAATGTTTCAAGACCGCTGTTTTTTTGAAAAAAGTATTTATCAGAATGCAAAAATAGTGTAAAATAATTGGGCAGTTATTAGATGTATGGAGGAACAGAAACATGGCGATTGTGATTGATCAAAAAGAAAAACTTTTTACTTTGCATACGGCGCATACCACCTATCAGATGAAGGCAGACAGACTTGGGACATTGCTGCATCTGTATTATGGAAGACGGACGGATGACAGTGACAAGTCTTATATTCTCAGTTACAGGGACAGAGGCTTTTCCGGGAATCCATATGAAGTGGGCAAGGAAATCAAGACCTATTCTCTGGATGTGCTGCCCCAGGAATACAGCTGCTACGGAACCGGAGATTACCGGATCAGCGGACTTAAAGTGCAAAATGAGGATGGGAGCCAGGCGGCGGCCCTACATTACAGGGAGTACCGGATGGAAAAGGGAAAGTATGCCATACCGGGGCTGCCTGCCGTATATGCCGATGAGGAAGAGGCGCAGACCCTGGAAGTGATTCTGGAGGATGTGGTTTCCGGTGTGGAGGTACATCTGTTGTATGGCGTGCTGGAAGCTCGGGACATCATTACCCGTGCTGTGAAAATCAAGAACAGGGGAGCAGGGAAAATTATACTGCAGAAAGCGGCCAGTATGAATCTGGACTGGACAAGCGGTGAGTTTGAATGGATTACTTTTTACGGCAGACATGTGATGGAACGGAATGTGCAGCGAAGCAGATTGGTACATGGGGTGCAGTCTGTGGGCAGCGTACGGGGGACGTCCAGCCATCATTATAACCCCTTTGCCATTCTCTGTGAGAAGAACGCGGATGAGGAGAAAGGGGCATGCTATGGTTTTTCCTTCCTTTACAGCGGGGAATTCCTCATGGAGACGGAAAAGGACCAGTGCAGTCAGACCAGACTGATCTGTGGCATTCATCCGGACAATTTTGCCTGGGAGCTGCAGCCCGGAGCGGAATTTGATGCGCCGGAAGTGATGATGACCTACAGTGAGAAAGGGTTCGGCGGAATCAGCAGGAATCTGCACAAAACCATAAGGAATCACATTTGCCGCGGAGAGTGGAAGGAGAAGCGCCGTCCGGTTCTGATCAATAACTGGGAAGCCACCTATTTTCATTTTACCGGGGAGAAGCTGGTATCTATCGCAAAGGAAGCGGCGGCCCTTGGAGTGGAACTTTTTGTGCTGGATGACGGCTGGTTCGGAAAGCGGGATGACGATAATTCCGGCCTGGGAGACTGGTTCCCCAATGAGAAGAAGCTGGGGTGCAGCTTGAAGGAGCTGGCTGAGAAAATCATTGCCTGCGGAATGCAGTTCGGACTTTGGTTCGAACCGGAGTGTATCTCGGAGGACAGCGATCTGTATCGTTCCCATCCTGACTGGGCGGTGACTGTTCCGGGCAGAAGGCCGTCACTGAGCAGAAATCAGCTGATTCTGGACTTTTCCAGAGAAGAGGTGCAGAATTATATGATAGACCGCATGTCGGCAATTTTTGCGGAGACAAGAATTTCTTATGTGAAATGGGATTTCAACAGAAGTATCTGTGATAAATTCAGTTATGGGCTGGATGCGGAAAGGCAGGGAGAATTTGCTCACCGGTTTGTGCTTGGACTTTATCGGGTGCTGGAGACACTGACCACCAGATTCCCCCATATTTTGTTCGAGGGCTGCAGCGGAGGTGGCGGACGGTTTGATGCGGGTATGCTGTACTATACGCCCCAGATCTGGTGCAGCGATAATACAGATGCCATAGCCAGGCTGAAGATTCAGTATGGCACCTCCTTTGGGTATCCGGTTTCCGCCATGGGTTCCCATGTGTCGGCGGTACCAAATCACCAGACCAGACGTGTCACCCCCCTCGCCACCAGAGGATATGTCGCCATGGCCGGAACATTTGGCTATGAGCTGGATGTGACCAGAATGCCGGAAGAGGAGAAGGAGCAGGTACGAAAGCAGATTAAACAGTTCAGGAAGTATTATCATCTGATTCAATATGGGGAGTATTATCGGCTGCTGTCTCCGCTGGAGGGGCAGTGTACGGCCTGGGAAATGGAGGATCCGGAAGGCAGGGAGGCTCTGATTACCGCAGTGTATCACGATGTGGAAGGAAACAGTGCGCCGGTGATTGTCAAGGTACAGGGACTGAAGAGAGAGGCATTTTATCAGGCAAAGCTGAATCCGGATGACATGGAGGGCTGGTCGGAGCAGGAAAAGGAATGCTTCCTGGAGGGGCTGCCCTATGGCTATAAAGAGGGCGAGAAGATTACAGGAGCGGCGCTGCAGGATTGTGGACTGGCCATTCCCGACGTTATGGATGCGTTTCAGGCATGGCAGATTCACATTGTGGAAGTCTGAGATAAAGCAAAAGGATAAGGCCGGGGAAGGATGGATAAAGGCTCTGCCGGATGCAGACTGGATTCTGTAAAGGAGGAAAGCACATATGATAGCTGGGCATTTTGCGGAATGGAACCTGTGGAATCTATTGATACGCGTGATTGCGTCGGCAATTCTGGGCGGTATCATCGGTCTGGACAGAGGAATGAAACACCGCGGTGCGGGCACGAAGACCATCACCATTGTCTGCCTGGGAGCGACGCTGGTCATGCTGACGGAACAGTATATTCAGATAAACTTTCCGGGGCTTTCCAATATGGGACGTCTGGCGGCGCAGGTCATCAGCGGTGTGGGCTTTATCGGCGTGGGAACCATCATTGTGTCCAGACATCGGGTCAGAGGATTGACCACAGCGGCCACCCTCTGGGCAAGCGCCTGTGTGGGACTGGCCGTGGGAATTGGTTTTATAGAAGGAGGAGTGCTTATCACGGCGATGATGCTGTTCTCCCTGCATGTGCTTCCCTATGTGGAGCGCTTTGCAACCAGACATTCCCACTATTGCAATGTATTTATTGATCTGGAGGAAAGCAGAGATTTACATATGGTGATTCAGAAATTGAAAGAAGCCGATGTAGTAATTGATTCCATGGATACCAGTGAATCCAGAGTTGCGGGAGTCGGTATTTCCGTGCACATGGTGCTTTACCTGAACAAAACAGCAAGCAGAACAAAAGTTTACGACATTCTGACAAAACTGGATAAGGTAGTATCGGTGGATTTTCTGTAGAGTTCCACAGAGGTGGAATTCATGATAGAATATTTTTATTCAAGAGAATAGAAGACTCAGGAAGCGTGGATTCTATTGTTCATGACAGAGAAACGGCCGAAAGGCCATTGTAGGAGTGACAAAGTGGCATCAAAAAAGGTTTATGCGGTAAAAAAGGGAAAGATCAGGGGGATTTTCCACACCTGGGACGAGTGTAAGGCTTCCGTGGATGGTTGTCCCGGGGCGGAATATAAGGGATTTGCCAGTCTGGAGGAGGCGCAAAGATACCTGGGGTTATCTGCCGGTGGGAACACGGAAGAAGGAGCCCTGAAAATTCCGGAAGCGGGAACACTTCTGGCCTATGTGGACGGCAGCTACAACGATTCGTTGAAAAAGTATGCTTTCGGCTGTGTATTTATTCTTCCGGACGGTAGAATCTATACGGAATATGGAAACGGGGATAACGAACAGTCTCTGCAGCATAGAAATGTGACAGGTGAGATGCTGGGGGCCATGTATGCGGTCAGGACCGCCATGATAAGCGGATTTCAGAAGGTGGAGCTCTGCTACGATTATGAAGGAATCGAGAAATGGGTTACCGGAGCATGGCGCGCCAAAACGGAACTGACAATGAAATATGCTCAGGCCATGCGCCGATGGGGAAAGGATATTCGTATTCTTTTCTCCAAAGTACAGGCCCACTCCAATATATATTATAATGAGATGGCGGATCAGACGGCCAAGGCGGGCCTGAGGGAGGGAAACGGGATCCCTGCGGTGCGCCGTGTGGAGGAGCTGAGAGAGAAGGCGGGGGAGGAAGCGTAATTCATGACAATAGAATACTCGCGA
>CAQUWW010000012.1:11939-14653 GCA_948896875.1 uncultured Acetatifactor sp.
CGAAGCGTGGATTCTATTGTTTTCGCACAGAAACATTTGGGGCGGGATGCCGTCCGGGAGGAGAGGAAAGGAAATTCGTGGAGCGGATGAGGTTAAACAAATATCTGGCGCACAGCGGCGTCTGTTCCAGGAGAGACGGGGATAAGCTTATCGCACAGGGAGAAGTGCTGGTAAACGGGCGGAAAGCAGAACCGGGAACGCAGGTGAGCGATGCGGATGAAATCATGGTATCCGGGAAACGGCTTGAGGGTGTGAACAGGCCGGTGGTACTGGCATTTTATAAGCCGGCGGGTGTGACCTGCACAGAGAGAGACTCCCATGCCGGGACAACTCTGTCCGATCTGGTGGATTATCCGGTCAGGGTAACCTATGCAGGCCGGCTGGATAAGGATTCGGAAGGCTTGCTTCTCCTGTCTAATGACGGTGATCTGATTCAGGCTATGATGAAAGGGGCAAACTGTCATGAGAAGGAATATCTGGTGAGGGTGAATCAAAAAATCACCCGGAATTTCCTGGCCGCCATGGAAAACGGTATCTATCTGGAAGAGTTGGACAGAACGACCAGAAAATGCAGGGTGGAGCAAACGGGAGATTTTTATTTTAAAATCATTCTGACCCAGGGCATGAACCGGCAGATTAAGAGGATGTGTGCCGCCTGCGGGTATCGGGTGGAGACATTGAAGCGAATCCGAGTGATGCATGTTACCCTTGGCGATCTGGAGCCGGGGACTTATGTGGAGCTTGGCAGAGAGGATATGGAGCGCCTTTACAGAGACTGCGGGTTGAGCGGTCCCGTGCAGGAATGCAGAGGCAATGACAGCGGCGAAAAGAGAAGCTTTCCAGGCGGCGCGCGGGAGAGAAAAAGCGAAGGAAGAGAAGCTTTCCGGGCGGCAGAGCGCGGATGGAAGCAGCGAAATAGAGAGAAGGATGGTTGAAACGGCGTATGCAGTCTGAAAAAACAGAACGGATCAAATATCTGGTGGAAACTTTGAACAGGGCCTCGAAGGCTTATTATGCCGAGGACAGGGAAATCATGAGCAACAGGGAGTATGATGCCCTGTATGACGAGCTGAAAGCCCTGGAGGCGGAGACAGGGATGGTAATGGCCAACAGCCCTACGGTGAATGTGGGGTATGAGGCTGTGGAAGAACTGCCGAAGGAGCGCCATGAGACACCCATGCTGTCATTGGATAAGACAAAGAGCAGGGAGGCACTCAGGGACTGGCTGGAGGGACATTCGGGGGTCTTAAGCTGGAAGCTGGACGGTCTGACGATTGTGCTGACTTACCGGGACGGCAGACTGGAAAAGGCAGTGACCAGAGGAAACGGTGAGATCGGAGAGGTGATCACCAACAATGCGAAGACTTTTGTCAACCTGCCCCTCTCCATTCCCTGCAGGGGAGAGCTTGTGCTCCGGGGCGAGGCAGTTATCCGCTATTCGGATTTCGAGAAAATCAATGCGGAGATAGAGGAGGCAGAGGCCAAATATAAGAATCCCAGAAATCTCTGCAGCGGTTCCGTGCGCCAGCTGAACAATGAAATCACCGCCAGGAGGCAGGTGCGTTTTTATGCGTTCAGTCTGGTCAGTGTGGAGGGGGAGCAGGAAAGGCTGGATTCCGTAGAGGCACAGTTTCGATTTCTGGAGGCCCAGGGCTTTGAGACCGTGGAGCATTATCTGGTGACAGAAGAAACTATTCTGGAGATTCTGGAAACCTTTGAGAAGAAAATTACAGACTATGATGTTCCTTCCGACGGTCTGGTGCTGACCTATGACAATACCGCATACGGTCAGTCCCTGGGAAGGACGGCCAAATTCCCCAGGAACTCCATTGCCTTTAAATGGGCGGACGAACTGCGGGAGACAACGCTTAAGGAAATAGAATGGAGCGCCAGTCGGACAGGGCTGATCAATCCTGTGGCGATTTTTGAGCCTGTGGAGCTGGAGGGAACCACAGTCAGCCGGGCTTCCGTTCATAATATCAGCATACTGCGGGGACTCAGACTTGCTTTGGGAGACCGGATTACAGTATACAAAGCCAATATGATTATCCCTCAGATCGCAGACAATCTTACCGCACAGGCCTTGCAAAATGAGGCGGAAGGCGCGGACACAGAAGAGACGCGGAAGGAAGACGCAGAGAGGGAAGGTGCCCGGAAGGAAGAGGCGGCCCTGGGGGAAGAGGAGAATACTGGCCGGGAGCTGGTGGAAATACCAAAGGTATGCCCGGTATGCGGCGGCGCTACGCAAATACGGCAGGTCAATGATGTGCAGTCGCTATACTGTACCAACGCAGCCTGTCCGGCAAAACAGATCAAGGCGTTTACACTCTTTGTCAGCCGGGATGCCATGAATATTGACGGATTGTCCGAGGCCACGCTGGAGAAATTTATCGACCTTGGTTTCATCCAGGAATTCGCGGACCTGTTCCATCTGGACAGATATCGGGAGCAGATTGTGGAGATGGAAGGCTTCGGGGAGAAGTCCTATCAGAACCTGATCGACAGTGTGAACCGGGCCAGAAATACCACCTTGCCCAGAGTCATCTATGGACTAGGTATCGAAAATATCGGGGTGGCAAATGCGAAAATGCTTTGCCGTTATTTTGATTACAATTTGCAGAAGATGCAGGAGGCGGATGTGGAAACCCTGAGCGCCATAGAGGGTGTGGGGGAAGTTATCGCCACAGCCTTTGTCACTTACATGCAGGATGAAG
>CAQUWW010000012.1:14663-19867 GCA_948896875.1 uncultured Acetatifactor sp.
AGGAGCTGCGGATTGAGATCCCGAAGATAGAGGAGGGAAGTCAGACTCTTTCCAGTCTGAGCTTTGTCATCACAGGCTCTCTGAAGCATTTTGCCAGCCGCAATGAGCTGAAAGACCTGATCGAGCAAAAGGGAGGAAAAGTAACCGGCAGCGTGACAGGTAAGACGGCCTGTCTGATTAACAATGATGTGACTTCCACATCTTCAAAGAATAAAAAAGCAAGAGATCTGGGAATTCCTGTTCTGTCGGAGGATGATTTTATGACAAAGTATGGGATAGAGATCAAGTAAAGTTGGAGGAAGGATACTATGCCAATCAAGACACAAAGCGATTTACCCGCAAAAGAGACATTGGAAAACGAAAATATATTTGTGATGGATGAGTATCGTGCCGTGCATCAGGATATACGCCCTCTGGAGGTACTGATTCTCAATAATATGCCCATTAAGCAGGATACGGAGCTGCAGCTGCTCCGGGCTTTGTCCACCACGCCTCTGCAGGTGGATGTGACTTTCATGAATGTGAAGAGCCACGTTTCCGTGAATACGCCGGCCAGTCATCTGAACAAGTTTTATACTACCCTGGATGAGATACGGGATAGAAAATTTGACGGCATGATTGTGACGGGAGCTCCGGTGGAGGATATCTCCTTTGAAGAAGTGGATTACTGGCAGGAAATCTGCGAGATTTTCGACTGGGCCCAGACCCATGTCACATCCACATTACACATTTGCTGGGCGGCGCAGGCAGGCTTGTATCATTATTACGGCATTGATAAACGGCTTTTGCCCCAAAAGCTGTTCGGGATCTATGAGCATCAGGTGGAAAATCGGAAGATTCCTCTGGTGCGAGGCTTTGACGACATTTTTCTGGCGCCTCACAGCCGACATACGGAGACCCCTGCGGAGGCGATTCACGCCTGCAAGGAGCTGACCGTACTGGCGGAATCGGCACAGGCAGGGGTATTTCTGGCCATTGCCGAGGGCGGAAAGAAGATATTTGTCACCGGACATCCGGAGTATGACCGTTATACTTTAAACAACGAATATTTCAGAGATCTGAATAAAGGACTTCCTATTCAGATCCCCTGCAATTACTATCCGGAAGATAATCCGGAGAAGAGACCGCTTCTCCAATGGCGCTCCCACAGTAATAATCTGTACAGTAACTGGCTGAATTATTACGTGTACCAGGTGACGCCCTACGAGTTGGGAAGATAGCAGGACCCATATAGGGTTTCCAGGCCCTTCAGATATTGATATCGCATTTTTGACTGCGCAGCCGCCTCCTGAAACAGCGCTTCCGCCTGTTGGGGGTGGCTGCGTTTCAGCGCGTCATAACGGATTTCTCCGTCCAGAAATTCTTCATAGTCAAGGTTTGGCTCTCCGCTGTCCAGCTGAAAGGGATTCTGATTCTGCGCCTTCAGGGCCGGATTGAAACGGAAAAGGTGATAGTATCCTGCATCCACAGCTTTTTTTGCCTCGTGAGGCGTGCTGCCCAGACCAGCGCGGATACCGTGGGCGATACAGGTGGCATAGGCGATGAGCAGAGAGGGTCCCGGATAAGCGGCGGCTTCTGTCATAGCACGTATGGTCTGATTCAAATCGGCTCCCATGGCAATCTGGGCCACATACACATTCCCGTAAGTCATGGCAATGGAAGCCAGGTCTTTTTTGGCAGTCTGCTTGCCTCCTGTCACAAATTTGGCAGTGGAGCCCATGGGGGTGGCCTTGGAGGCCTGCCCGCCGGTGTTGGAATAGACTTCTGTGTCCAGGACAAGTATATTGATGTTTTTTCCGCTGGCCAGCACGTGGTCCAGACCGCTGAAGCCAATGTCGTATGCCCAGCCGTCGCCGCCCAGAATCCATTGTATGGTTTGGGAATCCGCAGAGTCTGACCTACGTTTCGAGGCTGCTTCCTGTGCCATCAGCATTCCGTAGCCGAACTCCGCCGCATCTTCGAACAGAGAATTGGACCATGCGGGACCGTGGCCCTGCGCATCGACTGTGTAGGCACAGGAGGGAGCGGAATTTCCCCAGATAGAGCTGCAGCCAGTGGCATTGGCAATATACATTCGATTGCCGAAGAGCTGTGTCAGCAGTTTTACATAAGAGGTTTCCCCGCAGCCGGCGCAGGCTCCCGAAAATTCCATGAGAGGGCGCAGGAACTGGCTGCCCTTTAGGGTGTTCGGACGAAATTTATCTATGGCGTCCTTACAAGGAAGCAGGGGCTTGCAGTAATCAAAGACCTGTTGAGCCGTGGAGGAATCGGTTCCATCCCGGAGTTGAGCCACAGGTGTCATTTCCAGGGCTTTGGAAGGGGCTTCTCCCGGCTTTTTACTTTTTCCGGGGCAGATTGCCGCGCAGGTGCCGCAGCCTGTGCAGTCCGTCCGGGAGATTGTGATGGCAAAAGAATAACCGTCCAGGCCAAACATAGGAAGGGTTTCGATTCCCCGGGGAGCGGCCTCAAGCTGCTCTTCAGTCAGGGCGGCGGGACGAATGACCGCATGAGGACAGACATAGGAACAACGAGCACACTGTATGCAGTTTTCCGGTTTCCAGACCGGGATTTCCGTGGCAACGCCCCGCCTTTCATGGGCGGTGCTTCCAGGCGGTGTATACCCGTCGGCATAGGGGAGAAAGGCAGATACGGGAAGGGTATTGCCTCTCTGGTCTGTGACAGGTTGTTGGATATTTCGGATGAAATCCAGCAGTTCGGGACGATCCGGAATGGGGGTATTGTCCAGAGGATTTTGTGAATTTGTGGGGAGTTCGCAGTTTTGCCAGCTTTCCGGTATTGTGATTTCCACCACTTCCGTCAATCCTCTCTCGATGGCCTGCCGGTTCATTTCCAGAATCCTGCCGCCGCTTTTGCCATAGCTTTTTTCCGCCGCTTCCACCATCAATCCTTTGGCTTTGTCCGGAGCGAGCAGACCGGATACGGCAAAAAATGCTGCCTGCAGGATGGTGCTGATCTTATTATTCAGTCCGATTTCCTTGCCAATTTTCAGAGCATCGATGACGAAGAGACGGATGTGGTGCTGCGCAAGATATTTTTTCACCTCTTCGGGAAGGTAGGCTTCCAGCTCCTTTACCACCTCTTTCTGATAGGAAAAATGCAGCAGAAAAATACCGCCGTCCTTCAGCTCCTGTACCATATCATATTTATGCAGATAGAGAGGATTGTGGCAGGCCACGAAATCTGCTTTGTGGACCAGATAGGCGCTGCGGACAGGGCTTTTTCCAAAACGCAGGTGGGAGATTGTCAGCCCTCTTGATTTCTTGGAATCATATTCAAAGTACCCCTGAACAGACATGTCCGTGTGGGCGCCGATAATTTTCACCATGTTTTTGGTGGCGCTGACCGTACCGTCTCCGCCAAGTCCCCAGAATTTGCAGGAAATGGTATCTGTGGGCGTAGTGTCACGGATGGTGGGAAGCTCCAGAGAAAGATGAGTAACATCGTCTGTGATTCCCACTGTAAACGGTGTCTGGCCGTGGTTTTCATAAACGGCGGCAATCTGGGCGGGAGTAGTATCCTTGGAGCTTAGCCCGTAGCGGCCGGAGAAGATGGGGACAGAGGTTCTCCCATGGGAAACCATTGCCGCAACCACATCCAGATACAGAGGCTCCCCGGGGGCTCCCGGCTCTTTGGTCCGGTCCAGTACGGTAATCTGACGCACGCTTCCCGGCAGTTTATCCACCAGATGACTGCCGCTGAAAGGGCGGTAAAGATGCACTACAATCAGACCGTACTTCCTGTCAGATACACTGTCGATGTATTCTTTGATTGTTTCGCAGATGCTTCCCATAGCGATAACCACATGTTCCGCGTCCGGAGAACCATAATAATCGAACAGTCCGTAATTGCTTCCCAGTCGCCTGTTGATTTTTTCCAGCTGCTGCTCCACGATTCCCGGCAATGCCTGATAAAAAGGGTTGGAAGCTTCTCTGGTCTGGAAGAAGATATCGGGATTCTGTGCGGAACCATATACTTTTCCGTGAGAAGGATGAAGGCAGCCACGGCGGAAAGCCTCTACGGCATCCATATCCAGCATCTCCCGCAGGGTCTCGTACTCCCAGACCTCTGTTTTCTGCAGTTCGTGAGATGTGCGGAAGCCGTCGAAGAAATTGAGAAAAGGACTCCGGCCTGTGATGGCGGAAAGGTGGGCCACAGGGGACAAGTCCATGACCTCCTGCACACTGCTTTCACTGAAAATGGCCATACCTGTCTGTCGGCAGGCATAAATGTCGGAATGATCGCCGAAGATGGACAGAGCATGGGTGGCGATGGTGCGGGCCGCCACATGAACCACGCCGGGCAGCAGCTCCCCGGCCATACGATACAGGTTGGGCAGCATGAGCAGCAGTCCCTGGGAGGCAGTAAAAGTGACGGCCAGAGAACCGGAGAGAAGGGCGCCGTGAACCGCCGCGGCAGCACCTGCTTCCGACTGCATCTGTGAGATGACCATGGATTGCCCATAAATATTTTTGCGGCCTGCTCCCGCCCATTCGTCGCACAGCTCCGCCATGGGAGAAGAGGGGGTGATGGGATAAATGGCTGCTGCCTCACCGTAGGCATAGGCCACATGAGCAGCTGCCTGATTTCCGTCAATGATCTGTGTCTTTCGTTGTAGTGTTTGTAAGTTATCCGACATAAAAATCTCCAATCTAAAGTGTTTTATTCAAAAAAATACCCTCCGGCTTGTACTATTTTTTCCCGGAGGGTATTACATTATTCGTTATTTTATACTGTATGTCAATGAAACCGGAATCTCATTTCAGGAAGCCGTTGACAATCTGTGCTTCGGCTTCGGCCTCTGTCAGCCCCAGAGTCATCAGCTTTGTAATCTGATCTCCGGCAATTTTCCCGATGGCGGCCTCGTGAATCAGTTCCGCGTCCAGGTGATTGGCGGTAATTTCGGGAACAGCGCTGATTTTCGCTCTGTCCATGATGATGCCGTCACATTCGGAATGTCCTTTGCAGCAGTTATTTCCGTTGATTTTGGAATAGAAAATCTGCCTGGAATCATCTCTTGCCACAGAGCGGGAGATGATGTTTGCACTACAATCCCTTCCGTCCAGATCTACCTGAAAGGAGGTCTCCGCGGTCTGACTTCCATGTGTCATCAGCTTTTCCGTAACCACAAGACGGGCCCCGTCAGCCAGCGTTGCGCCGGTAAAACGCCTGGTGGAATCTACGCC
>CAQUWW010000012.1:19905-23419 GCA_948896875.1 uncultured Acetatifactor sp.
TTTCCTATGTAAAAGCTGTTCAGGCCTTCGTGACGGCTGTCGCTGTCGCCGCTGTTGTGAATCCCGCAGCCGGCTACAATGGTCACATCGCAGTCATCTCCCACATAAAAATCATTATAAACCATTTCGGTCAACCCGCTTTGACTTAAGACCACGGGAATGTGCACGCTCTCCTTTTTGGTGCCGGGCTTGATGACGATATCAATGCCGGATTGATCCGCTTTGGTTACAATGTCGATATGGGCGGTGGTGGAGCGTTCAACGCTCTGGCCGTTGGCCCGGATATTGTAAGCGCCGGCCGGCATTTCATGAAGCCCGGTTACCTGCTCCAACAAAGCTTTTTGTATTTCATCCATAAAGATCACCTCGTTTCTTTCTGTTCCTGGGGTTGCTGAAAATATTTACAGCTTTCCGTGCCCTTCAGCAGATCGGAAAGAATATCTTTCCGCTGCCCTCTGGCCTGTACGGTGCCCTCGGCCAGCACCACGATTTCATCGGCTATATTCAGGATCCGTTCCTGATGTGAAATGATGATCAGAGAATGATCACTTTCCCGATGCATTTCTTCGAATACCTGAATCAGGTTGTTGAAACTCCACAAATCAATGCCTGCCTCCGGTTCGTCGAAGACGGACAGCGGAGTGTTGCGGGCTATGATGGTGGCGATTTCAATCCGCTTTAATTCGCCGCCGGACAGGCTGGCATCCACATCGCGATTCACATAATCCCTGGCACAAAGCCCTACCTTTGAGAGGTAATCACAGATAGAAGGGAATTGTATCTTCTCACCGGCGGCCAGCCGAATCAGGTCGCTGACCTTGATCCCCTTGAACCGCACCGGCTGCTGAAAGGCAAAACTGATTCCCAGGCCGGCCCTTTCCGTAATATTCATTTGTGTAATATCCTGGCCGTTGTAGAGGATTCTTCCGGAGGTAGGCCGTTCGATTCCCATGATCAGCTTGGCCAGAGTGGATTTGCCGCCGCCGTTTGGCCCGGTGATGGCAATAAAGGCGTGATCTTCAAAGGTCAGGTTTACGTCTCTGATAATCTCTTTCTGTGTGACGGTATCGTCAGATACCTGAAAACAGAGATTTTGTAATTCTAGCATATGCATCCTCCTGTAAAAAGCACTGTTCTTACAGTATAGCACAGAAAATGGAAAAACTATACCATTTTTTTCGTCTATCGTGATTTGGGAAACAGGAATATCTTCCTTTTTTTCTCATATATTGGAGAAAGGAGGACAGGTCGATGGGAAATGATATCTTACAGTTGTTTCCGCTCCATAGCAGGGCACTCTGGCAGCAGGCTGCCCGGGAACAGGAACAGATTCAGGAGATACGGCTGAGGGCGGGCAGACCTATCATACTACATATGGAAGGCCGGGAGAGATATCTCACGGCCGGGGGGAAAATAACCGAAAGCTTCCAAAATGCCCGGATTGTGGCGGAAAAAGAACTGGAAGAAATGCTGGAACACATCTGTCATTATTCCCCCTATGCTTTTGAAGAAGAGCTGCGTCGGGGCTTTGTCACCGTGGCGGGAGGACATCGGGTAGGTGTGGCAGGACAGGCTGTGCTGGAGGCGGACGGAAGCGTCCGGACACTGAAAAACATCTCTTTTATCAATATCAGAGTATCTCATCAGATGAAAGGTGCGGCAGACCGGGTGCTGCCGGAGATATATGAGCAGGGCCGGCTGAAAAGCGCTTTGATCATTTCACCGCCGGGATGTGGTAAGACCACTTTGCTTCGGGACTTAATTCGGCAGGTTTCTGACGGGAATGCCTGGGGAAGGGGGATGACCGTAGGAGTAGTGGATGAACGCTCCGAACTTGCGGGATCCTTTTTGGGCAGACCACAGAACGATATGGGAATGCGTACGGATGTGCTGGACGGATGTCCGAAGGAGTCGGGAATGTTGTTGCTGCTGCGATCTATGTCGCCGCAGGTGATTGCCATTGACGAACTTGGCAGCGACGGAGAGTTCAGGGCCCTTGGACAGGCATCCGCCTGCGGCTGCAGAATTTTGGCTACTGTGCATGGAGAGGATAGAGGGGATGTGGAGCGCAGGTTTGGGCGAGACTCGATCTTCTGGGAGAAAATATTTGACTTGTTCCTGATTCTGGGGAAAGAAAAGGGCAGGTGTGTGGTGAAACGGATGGAAGAAAGGAGGAGGGCGACATGATCAGAATACTGGGAGGGTGTATGGTATTTGGCGGCTGTCTGGGACTTGGGTTCTGGTATCGGTCTCAGCTGAATGGAAGGATAAAAGCATTGCGGGAACTCCAGAGTATCCTGGAATTGCTGGCAGGGGAAGTGCGGTACGGAAGAGCCACATTGCCGGAATGCTGCAGTCATATTGCCAGATATCTTGCCCCGCCTTTTGACGAAGCGTTTCTGAGGATCGGAAGTAAAATGGAAGAAAATACAGGAATATCCTTTGGGGAGGTTTTCAGAGAGGAGACCTGTGAAGTCCTTGCGGCATTGCCGTTACAATCCCAGGATAGAGAAAACTTTCTGCGCTTTGCCAATAAGACAGGATTTACAGAGGGACAGATGCAGCTGCGCACAATCGAACAGAGCATGGAGCGACTCCGGGTCACGCAGGAGCAGCAGGAGGGAGAAAATGTACAGAGATGTAAAATGGCGGTGGGGCTGGGGGCCATGGGTGGATTATTGCTGCTTCTGGTACTGGTATAGAAAAGAAATTGCGGCGCCGGCGGTCCGAACTGCTGCGAAAAAAACAGTTGTGGAACTGGAATGGTGAGGAGTTATGGGAGTAAGTCTGATATTTAAAATAGCGGCAGTTGGAATATTGGTTACCATATTGAGCCAGATTTTAAAACACAGCGGCAGAGAAGAGCATGCTTTTCTGATCAGTCTTGCGGGGCTGATTCTGGTGCTTACCTGGATTGTGCCGTATATCTATGAACTGTTTCAGACAATTCAGACATTGTTCGCATTGTAGGGGGTGTTGGGATGACGGTGCTTATTAAAATCGCTTTTCTTGGAATTGCCGGAGTGTTGCTTGCAATACAGTTTCGGGGAAATCAGTCGGAATATTCCACTTATATAGGACTGGCTGTGGGATTGATCATTTTTTTCTTCAGTATTCGTCAGGTAGAATCTGTGACCGCGCAGTTTGCCAGAATCAAAAGCTATCTGAACGGAGCGGAGGAGTATCTGTCCGTTTTGCTTAAGGTTATCGGGATTACTTATATCTGCGAATTCAGCTCCGGAATCTGCAAAGACGCAGGATATCAGGCTGTGGCCGGACAGATTGAAGTGCTGGGAAAACTGACAGTGATGTTCTCCGGACTGCCTATCCTTTTCGCAGTGATTGAACAGATTCAGAGCTTTCTGTAAAGAATTCCCAAACGGCAGTTTTGGCAGGCAATTTTGAGACGGAGGGCAGGGGACCGGCATGGATTTGAGTCTTATTTGGCAGGATTATGGATTGGACCGGCTGGAAGAGGGGATTTCAAGACTTTTTCCGGAGAAAAGCTTAAGTC
>CAQUWW010000012.1:23429-25907 GCA_948896875.1 uncultured Acetatifactor sp.
CAGGAGATATCTTTGGCGCCATAAAATCTTTGTTTCAGGGAAGCATCTCGGATTTTACAGGACAGATGACCGGTATGCGGAATGTATTGATCTGGTTGATTGTATTGGGAATTGTGTCGTCCCTGATGACCCATTTCGTGGAAATCTTTGACAGGCGCCAGGTGGCGGACATGAGCTTCTATTTTATGTATCTTTTGTTTACAACTGTTTTGCTGAAATGCTTTGGCCAGGCGGCGGATACCGCGGCGAGGACCATAGAAAATATTACATTTTTTGTCAGACTTCTGGTACCTGCTTATCTGCTTTCCGTAGGGGTTTCAGCCGGGACACTGACCGCCAGTGCTTCCTGCCAGCTGATGCTGTTTACCATATATGGCGTGGAATACATCCTGTCTGCTCTGCTGCTGCCGCTGATATACAGTTTCTGTATGTTGTCCGTAGTAAATGGCATATGGATAGAAGAGAAACTGAATTTTCTTATTGACTTTCTGGGGAAAATGACAGGCTGGGTGTTGAAGGGCGCGCTGGGGGTGGTGACGGGAATCGGGGTATTCCAGAGACTGATTGCACCGGTGGTGGACTCCGCCAGAAATTCTGCCCTCCAGAAGATTGTCTCAGCCATACCCGGCGTAGGCGCCGCCGCAGGCGGAGTGACAGAACTGGTGCTGGGATCCGCGGTGGTGATCAGGAACAGCATCGGCGTAATCCTGCTGTTGCTGTTATTGCTGCTCTGTGCTCTGCCGCTGTTGAAAATTGCCATGATTTCCGGCGTATTAAAATGTGCGGCGGCCTTTATGGGAATCGTCAGTGACAAAAGAATCACAACCTGTGCTGACCGAACAGGAGACGCAGTGATGCTTTTGTTTCGCACCACCGGAACGGCAATGCTTTTGTTTCTGATTGCCATAGCAGTGACTGCATGGAGATGAGGAGGCCAAATGATACACTCGTTATTTCAGGCAATCTGCCGGGTTGGAATTTTTATGATATGTGCCCAGGCGCTTTTGCATTTCAGGGCACAGGATACCTATGAAAAGTATTTAAAGCTGTTGGTCAGCATCATGATTCTTCTGCAGCTTTTTCTCCCTGTGGGAATGTTTTTTTCGGGTGGAAACGGGGAGACGGCTGCAGAGGCTTTAAAGCAGTTTGAGCGGGAAATGGAGGAAAGTATTCGGGAGGTTGAGGAAAATGCGGCCGCCGTGGATGCCGTTCTGGAGCAAATGACATTGCGGGAGGTACAAGGTCTCCTGGAGGCGGAACAGGAGAGTCCGGAGGCAGAGCAGGGGGATTCGGGAACAAAGCCACAGGACCGGGAGGTACAACCGGAAGAAAATGGGACAGCGGATACGGAAGGAGAGGACACGCAGGGGGTAAAAGACATAGAGCCGATTTCCATAGAACCCGTATCTGTGGGGGCCGGGGAAGAAAATGGGTGACAATGGGCAGGATGGAGAAGAAAATGGGCGATAAGAGGCAGAATTTCGGAAAGGAAAGGCGGGAAAGCATGAAGGGCTGGAACTGGAAAAAATGGGTGGAAGAAAAGAACCTTCGGAAATGGTTTCGAAGGGATAATCTCATCATCCTGGTGCTGACAGGAATTCTGTTGATTATCATAGCGCTTCCCACGAAAGAGCAGGCGGGGAAGGAGGAGGGAGCAGGGACGCAGAAGACCGGGGAGCAGGAAGGGAAGATGTGGGAATCAGAGGGCAGCTGGTCGATGGGGTCCGAAGCGGATGAGGGGGGAAAGGAAAAAGGGGAGGCGGAGATGACGGGAGAAACAGAGGGAGACTATGCGTCCGATCTGGAAGAGCGTCTTGCGAAGCTTTTGTCCCGGATGGACGGGGTGGGAAAGGTGGAAGTGATGATTACGTTGAAATCCTCCAGGGAGCTGGTGGTGGAAAAGGAACAGCCTGTGAGTCATTCTTCCACACACGAAAGCGATGCCCAGGGAGGGAGCCGTCTGGTCAGTGAGACAGATTCCCGGGAGAATACCGTGTATCGTACGGAAGGAAGCAACAGCGAACCATATGTGATTAAGACACTGCCGCCGAAAATAGCAGGGGTGCTTGTAGTGGCTCAGGGAGCAGGAAACGGTACGGTGAACCGTACGATAGTAGAAACGGTACAGGCTTTATTCGGGGTGGAAGCGCATAAAGTGAAGGTGGTGAAGATGGAAACGGGCAGCGGAGAGGAAGAGAAATAAAAAGGAAAAAGGGAAAGCATATATCCCGTAAAGGGCTCATACAATGAAGTAGTAAAACACGAAGAGGGGAATGAAAGTGAAAAACCTAATCAAGAAAAATCAGCTTATGATAACGGCACTGGCAATTATGATTGCGATTGCAGGATATCTGCAGTTTGCAGGAAACGGACTGGAGGAAGATTATGTGACAGTGGATGACAGCAATGTGGAGGCAGACAATGCCAGTCCGGTGGATTCGGATGATGTGGTCAGTGAAAATTATACTCTGGACGGAT
>CAQUWW010000012.1:25917-26984 GCA_948896875.1 uncultured Acetatifactor sp.
GACAGGAAACACCGATATAGAAAGCCTGGATACAGACGGAGATATCATTGCGGAGGATTATCTGGACAGCGGAATGGAAGTGGCCGACGTCTCGGGAACGGCAGAAGGAGAAATCGCGGGCGTTACGCCGGAAGAAGGGGAAATCCCCGGGGAAGCCGTATTTACCTCCACCGCGGGCGTGTCTATGCTCTCGGATGCAAAACTTTTAAAGGAGCAGACCAGAGCAAAAAATAAGGAGACTCTGTTGGAGATCATCAACAGCGCCGGCCTCAGCGACGAGCAGAAACAGGCGGCCGTGGACAGTATGGTGGAAATGACAGCCATTGCGGAAAAAGAAGCGGCAGCTGAAATCCTTCTGGAGGCCAAAGGGTTCCAGGATGTGGTGGTCAGCATCAATGGAGAAGCCGTGGACGTAGTGGTCAATGCGGCGGCTCTGGACGATGTAATGCGGGCCCAGATCGAGGATATCGTGAAACGCAAGACCGAAGTTTCCGCGGAAAACATTATCATCAGCACAGTGGCAAATGAAAAATAAGTTTGTATTACATAATATTTATGGTATAATATACGGAAAGTAAACAACCTTTGAGAGGACCAAAAGAGAATATGAAGAGAGTATTTTTGATCATTCTGGACAGTTTTGGAATCGGTGCAATGGAGGATGCGGCTTCTTACGGTGATGTGGACGTGAACACATTGAGAACCGTATCCTCCAGTCCGTTCTTTCATTTTCCCAATATGCGTGAGCTGGGATTCTTTCAGATAGAAGGGACGGGGCAGTGGGACCGGTCCGGGGGAAGTGTGGCGCCCAAAGGGCTGGTTGCCCGTATGACGGAGCGTTCAAAGGGGAAAGATACTACTATCGGTCACTGGGAGATTGCGGGTGTTTATTCTCCGAGACCTCTTCCCACGTATCCGGAAGGGTTTCCGGAGGAAGTGCTGGATGCTTTCCGGGAGAGAACGGGAAGAGGCGTACTCTGTAATCTGCCCTATTCCGGAACTGCGGTGATTCAGGAGTATGGAGATGCACATATGCGGACCGGAGATCTGATTGTGTACACCTCCGC
>CAQUWW010000012.1:26994-47009 GCA_948896875.1 uncultured Acetatifactor sp.
TGTTCCAGATAGCGGCCCATGAAGAGGTGGTTCCGCTGGAGCAGCTCTATGAATATTGCCGGATTGCAAGGGAAATTCTGCAGGGAGAGCACGGTGTGGGAAGAGTGATCGCCCGTCCCTTTGTGGGTCCCTGCGGGGGACATTTTACAAGAACGCCCCACAGGCATGATTTTTCGATTTTACCGCCGTCTGTCACCATGCTGGATCAGCTCTCGGAAAACGGGAAATCTGTGATCGGCGTTGGAAAGATAAAAGATATCTTTGCGGGGAAGGGAATCACGGAATCTGTGTATACCTCGGGAAACGAAGAGGGCATGGAGCGGACACTGGAATACCTGGACAGAGATTTTGAAGGATTGTGCTTTATTAATCTGGTGGATTATGATATGCTGTATGGGCACCGCAGGGATGTGGACGGCTATGCGAAGGCATTGAGCCGTTTTGACGAAAGGCTTCCGGAGATGCTGGGGAAGATGCGTGAGGATGATATTCTGATGATCAGCGCGGACCACGGCTGTGACCCGGGGTACCTGGCTACCACCGATCACACCAGAGAATATACGCCTTTCCTCATGGTTGGACAGAATGTGGTTCCCGGCAACCTGGGAACACGGGGGACTTTTGCGGATATCGGGGCCACTGTGCTGGATTATTTCGGAATCCGGCCGGCTTTTGAGGGGAAGTCCATGCTGACCTCTAAAGAGGGAATGTCATAGATTGCTGCGATGACCTGAAAATGGAAGGAAGTAGACAAATGAACGATTATACGGAAGAAATTAACCGCCGCCGTACCTTTGCGATTATTTCCCACCCCGACGCGGGAAAGACAACGCTTACGGAAAAGTTTCTGCTCTACGGCGGCGCCATCAATCTGGCGGGAAGCGTCAAAGGAAAGGCCACCGCGAGACACGCGGTTTCCGACTGGATGGAAATAGAGAAGGAGAGAGGAATTTCTGTCACGTCCTCTGTCCTTCAGTTTGAGTATGGAGGCTATTGCATCAATATTCTGGATACGCCGGGACACCAGGATTTCTCCGAGGATACTTATCGGACGTTGATGGCGGCAGATTCCGCCGTGATGGTAATCGATGCTTCCAAGGGGGTGGAGGCTCAGACCAGGAAGCTGTTCAAGGTCTGTGTCATGCGAAAGATACCTATTTTTACATTTATCAATAAGCTGGACAGGGATGCCAACGATACCTTTGACCTGCTGGATGATATTGAGAAGGAGCTGGGAATTGCCACCTGTCCGCTGAACTGGCCCATCGGCTCGGGAAAGGAATTCAAGGGGGTCTATGACAGGGAGAAGAAATGCGTGATTTCTTATTCTGACACAGAAAAAGGCACAAAGGAGGGCACCGCCACGGAGATTCCGCTGGAGGATGAGGCGGGTCTGAGAAAAGAGATCGGAGATGCACCGGTGGACAAGCTGCTGGAAGAGATGGATCTTCTGGACGGCGCAGGAGCGGAATTCGACCTGGATACAGTGCGGGCAGGGGAGCTTACGCCTGTGTGCTTTGGCTCCGCATTGACGAATTTCGGCGTGGAAATTTTCTTAAAACATTTTCTGGAGATGGCAACCACACCTTTGCCAAGAAAAGCGGACATCGGTATGATACAGCCCACAGAGAAGGACTTCAGTGCGTTTGTTTTCAAAATTCAGGCCAATATGAATAAGGCGCACAGGGATCGGATCGCATTTATGCGTATCTGCTCCGGCAAATTTGATGCCAGCATGGAAGTGCGTCATGTACAGGGGGGGAAGGTGATGCGGCTTTCCCAGCCTCAACAGATTATGGCTGATGACAGGAAGATATTGAGCGAAGCTTATGCGGGAGATATCATAGGGGTATTTGACCCTGGTATATTCTCTATCGGGGATACGCTGTGCATGCCGAAGGAAAAGTTTCAGTATGAAGGGATTCCCACCTTTGCGCCGGAGCATTTTGCCAGGGTGCGCCAGGTGGATACCATGAAGAGAAAGCAGTTTGTGAAAGGAATAGAGCAGATCGCCCAGGAGGGTGCCATTCAGATTTTCCAGGAATTCAATACCGGTCTGGAGGAGATCATTGTGGGCGTGGTGGGTGTGCTGCAGTTTGATGTTCTGAAGTACAGGCTGGAAAATGAATACAATGTGGAGATTCGGCTGGAGAACCTGCCCTATGAGCATATTCGCTGGATTGAGAATAAGGATGAAGTGGATATCGGTAAGCTCAGCGGAACTTCCGATATGAAGAAGGTAAAGGATATGAGAGGAAATCCGCTGCTGCTGTTTGTGAATTCCTGGAGTATCGGCATGACACTGGATCGAAATAAAGGACTTGTGCTCACGGAATTCGGCAGGAATTAACCGCGGTGTAAAGGGGGAGTCTGCAGATGAGAAAAAAGAGGCGTGTTTTGCTTCCTGTCCTGTGGATGCTGTTCATATGTGTGGTGTGTACAGGCTGTCCGGACCCGGGGATTCTGGATAATATTCCCAGAGATTTTGCGTTGGCCCGGGGAATGGAGGAAGAGAGTTCTGCGGAAGATAAGGTAGAGGAGGAAGCCCCGATTCCGGAAGTGTGCTTTCTGATGGAAGAAGCCGGTTCTTACGCCTACGACAATTTGAATGAGGCAGAGCAGCTCTGGTATCGCGATATGGAGCGGATTCTCGGAGGTTTTAAAGAGCAGGAAGAATTGAGTAAAGAGGGCTTTGAGGCCGGATTGGATGAAGGAAATGTAGACAGAATTTTTCAATGTGTTCTGAGTGATCATCCTGAGCTGTTCTATGTGGAGGGGTATTCTTACACGAAATATACAAGAGGGGACAAGCTTGTGTCCATCGAGTTTTCCGGGACTTATAATATGGATGTGGATATGGCTGAGAAGCGCCGGGAAGAGATTGAGGCTGCCGCGGCGCAGATCCTTGCCGGTATCGACTCTGGTGCCTCCGAGTATGACAAAGTAAAATATGTGTACGATACCATAATCCGCAATACGGATTATGACATGAGTGCGCCTGACAACCAGAATATTTATTCTGTTTTTGTGCATCATTTTTCTGTCTGCCAGGGATATGCGAAAGCGGTTCAATATCTGCTGAATCGGCTGGGTGTGGAATGTATGCTGGTTCTGGGGACAGTGGAGACCGGAGAAGGCCATGCCTGGAATCTGGTGAAGGTGGACGGGGAATACTATTATCTGGATGCCACCTGGGGGGATGTCTCCTATCAGATGGAAGATATTACGCCGACACTGGAATCCGATCAGATTCCAATGCCGGAGATCAATTATGACTATTTGAATGTGACTACGGAGGAAATTCTTCGAACCCATTCTATCAAAGGAGAGATTCCAATGCCACTTTGTACTGCCACAGAGGCGAACTATTATGTGAGGGAAGGGGCTCTTTTTGATTCCTATGACAGAGACCGGATAGCTGCGCTTTTTCTGCGGACGGAAGAAACAGGACGGGAGGATGTGACCGTCAAGTGCGCCGATATCGCCTGTTATGAGGAAATCCTGAACGCATTGATTGAAGAACAGGAAATTTTTGATTATCTGGAAGAGGGCGAGGATAAAATTGCCTATGCGCAAAATGAAAAGCAGCTGTCATTGACATTTTGGGTGACAAATGAATAGAAGATGTGGTATACTTAAAACTATCTTTAGAATAAGTCTGCAGGAAAGGTGTGATGATTTATGGAAAAAGAAAAGGACAACGGTTCTGTGGTATTGAATGAAGAGAAAAGTGTGGGTGTGGTACAGATTGCCGATGATGTTGTTGCAATGATTGCATCGCTTGCGGCTATGGAAGTGGAAGGAGTCAGCTCCATGGCGGGGAATATTACCAGCGAACTTATCAGTAAGGTGGGAGGAAAGAAGCTTGCAAGGGGTGTGCGTGTGACAGTGGCGGAGCGCAATGTGCGGGTGGATCTGGCGTTGATTATGGAATATGGCTACAGCATTCCTGCCACCTGTCATCAGGTTCAGGGGAAGGTGAAGGCGGCCATAGAGAATATGACCGGTTTGGGCTGTAATGATGTGAATATCCGCATTGCCGGTGTGAAAGTAAAATAGTACATATCGGAAATAAAATAATAGGAAGTGTGTCATGGGACGACATGAGCAGAGAGAACAGCTTTTCAGACTTTTATTTCAGGTGGAATTTCACAAAGCAGAGGATATGCCGAAGCAGACGCGGCTTTTTCTGGAGGGAAGTGAGGAAATCCGTTCCGAGAAAGATGCCGATTATATAGAAGCGCGCTGCCAGGCAGTCAGGCAATTGATTCCTGAAATAGACAGGCTGATAGACGAGAATACGGTAGGATGGGAGACTGCCCGCATGGGCAAGGTGGAGCTGGCAGTGCTTCGCCTTGCTGTGTATGAGCTGCGGTATGACGAGGATATTCCGCAGGGAGTTGCCATTGACGAGGCAGTGGAAATAGCGAAGAAATATGGTCAGGAGAATGCAGGCGGTTTTGTGAATGCCATTCTGGCCAAAATTGTAAAATGTAAGCCAGGTGATTGAGATTCGAAATGTGTATACCGTAGGACAAGTGAATTCCTACATCAAAAATATGTTCACCCAGGATTATCTTATGCGTTCTCTTTTTGTAAAGGGGGAAGTGAGTAACTGTAAGTATCATTCTTCGGGACATATTTATTTTACTTTAAAGGATTCGAAAGGGACCATAAGCTGCGTCATGTTTGCAGGCAGCCGTTCAGGTCTCTCTTTTCGTATGTCCGAGGGTCAGCAGGTGATCGTAGGCGGAAATGTGGATGTGTATGAGCGGGATGGAAAGTACCAGCTCTATGCGAAGCAGATTGTGCTGGACGGCAGCGGCCTTCTGTATGAGAAATTTGAGCAGCTGAAGAGAGAGCTGGAGGAATGTGGGATGTTCGCGCCGGAATATAAGCGTCCAATTCCCAGATTCATCCGGACCCTGGGGGTGGTGACTGCGGACACCGGGGCTGCCGTAAGAGATATTATTCAGATTGCAGGCAGAAGGAATCCTTATGTGCAGATCATTCTGTATCCGGCTATTGTGCAGGGAAGCGGGGCTGTTCCCAGCATTGTGAGCGGCATTCGGGCATTGGAAGCATTGGGCGTGGATGTGATGATTGTAGGACGGGGAGGCGGCTCCATAGAGGATCTCTGGGCCTTCAATGAGAGGGAAGTGGCCCAGGCGGTATTCGACTGTTCCGTGCCTGTTATCTCTGCGGTGGGGCATGAGACGGATACCACAATTGTGGATTTTGTGGCAGATTTACGTGCTCCAACACCTTCCGCCGCCGCGGAACTGGCGGTGACGGATATTCGGGAGATTCTGGGCGAGATGGAGGCCTTTCGGACGGTGCTGGAGCGGCTGATGAGGCTGAAAATTGAGGAAAAGCGTGGACAGGCCCGCCATATGGAGCTTCGGCTGCAGCTGGTCAGTCCCGGGGGAAGGATACGGGAGCGGAAAATGGAAGCTCTCACGTTCGAAGAACGTCTGCAGGAGCGGATGAGGCGGCTTGTGGAGAAACGCCGCCATGAACTGGCAATTTATATCGAGCGTCTGAAGGGACTTTCCCCGTTGGAGAAGCTGAACAGCGGTTATGCCTATGTGGAGGATGAAAATGGAAGGAACATCCGCTCTGTGAAGCAGGTGCGGGAGAGCCAGAAAATTACGATCCAGGTGCGGGACGGCAGGTTTGGAGCACAGGTGACGGAACTGGAATAAAAAACAGTCATCGTCTGAAGGATGCACAGATGCATTTACGGGCATGGGTTGTATGCCCGACAATGCATCTGAGGGGAAGTGCATCATTCAGACGATGACGGAACTGGAATAGAGTTGGAACTGGAATAGAGGCAGAGTATGAGCGAAAAGAAAAAGCAGCCCGGTCTGGAAGAAAATTTTGCCAGGCTGGAAGAGTTGACACAGGAACTGGAGAAGGACGATATTCCGCTGGAGAAGGCGTTTCAGATATACAGCGAGGGAATGATGCTTTTAAAGCGCTGCAATAACCAGATTGACCGGGTGGAAAAGCAGGTGTTGAAATTGAACGGAGAAGGACAACTGGAGGAATTGGATCATGAATACGAAGGAATTTGACGATAGACTCAGGAAGGCTGCCGAGAGGGCGGAGTCTGTGTTAAAGTCGCATCTGCCGGCGGAGACAGGGCAGCAGAAAGAGATTTTTGAGGCCATGAATTACAGTCTTATGGCGGGAGGAAAGCGTCTGCGTCCTATTCTGATGGAAGAGACCTACCGGATGTGCGGCGGAAAGCAGGACAAAGTCATCGGCTGTTTTATGGCGGCAATTGAGATGATTCACACGTATTCTCTGGTGCATGACGATTTGCCGGCGATGGATAATGACCGTTACCGGAGAGGAAGAGAGACGACCTGGTATGTATATGGGGATGCCATGGGAATTCTGGCCGGCGACGGTCTGCTGAATTATGCTTTTGAGACGGCTTTAAAGGCTGTGGCATATGTGGATAGAGAAATGTGCGGCAATGAGGTCTCTGACAGTGCGGCACTTTCCGACGGAGAGAAGCTTGCAAGGCTGCGGAGCATATGGAGGGCGATTTCGGTGCTGGCCGGGAAGGCGGGGGCCTTCGGCATGATAGGCGGACAGGCTGTGGACATTATGGCCGAAGGCAGGAAGCAGGAGGAAATGACGCAGGAGCAGCTTTTGTTCATTCATGAGCATAAGACAGCGGCGTTGATTCAGGCAGCCATGATGGTGGGTGCCATTTTGGCCGGCGCTTCCGAAGGGCAGGTGACTGCACTTGAAAAATGTGCTTATAATATCGGAATTGCTTTTCAGATTCAGGATGATATTCTGGATGTGGTGGGGGACAGCAAGGAGCTTGGAAAGCCTGTTGGCAGCGATGCGCAGAATCACAAACAGACTTATGTGACATTGAAAGGGATGGAGCAGGCCAAAACGGATGTGGAAGAGCTGTCCCGGGAGGCCATCAGAATTCTGGATGGATTTGAAGGGGAGCATGAGTTTCTGAGTCAGTTGATTCTTACATTAATACACAGGAGTAAATAGTGTGTTCCCACACGGAAGGGCATGGTTGAGTTATGTTGTTGGAAACCATAGAAAAAGCGAATGATATTAAAAAGGTGAAAAGAGAGGACCTGAACGTACTGGCTCAGGAGATAAGGGATTTCCTGATACAGAAGATCAGTGTGACAGGAGGACATCTGGGCTCTAATCTGGGGGCGGTGGAACTGACCATGGCTCTGCACCTTGCCCTGAATCTTCCGGAAGATAAGATTATCTGGGATGTGGGGCATCAGTCTTATACCCATAAAATTCTCACCGGGCGAAAGAACGGTTTCGAATGCTTACGCCAATTTCATGGTCTCAGTGGTTTCCCGAAGCGCAAAGAAAGCGAATGTGATGTGTTTGACACGGGTCATAGTTCTACCTCCATCTCCGCAGGTCTTGGACTTGTGAAGGCCAGAGATATTACAGGAGGAAAGAATACTATTGTATCTGTTCTGGGGGATGGCTCGCTGACCGGCGGAATGGCTTACGAAGCGTTGAACAATGCGTCTAAGCTGGAAACAAATTTCATCATTATTTTGAATGACAACAATATGTCCATTTCCGAGAACGTGGGAGGTGTGTCCAAATATCTGAATAATATCCGGACCGCAGCCAGTTATCTGGACTTGAAAAAAGGAATTTACAATGCGCTTCAGGGAACCAGAAGAGGGGACAGTATGATCAACAGGCTCAGGAGAGCAAAGAGCAGCTTTAAACAGCTGGTGATCCCGGGCATGTTTTTTGAAGACATGGGGATTACTTATCTGGGACCCGTGGACGGCCATGACATCGGATCCATGGTATCCATCATCAACGATGCGAAGCGTGTGGAAGGCCCGGTATTGATTCATGTCCTGACCCACAAGGGAAAAGGATATGAGCCGGCGGAACGTCATCCGGCCAGGTTCCATGGAGCGGAGCCATTTGATATCCGGACAGGAGTTCCGTCTCATCCCAGAACGGAGGCAAACTACACAGATATTTTTTCTACGGTGATGTGTAAGCTGGGACAGCGGGACGAAAAAATTGTGGCGATTACGGCGGCCATGCCGGATGGAACAGGATTGAAGCGGTTTCGCAATATGTATCCGGAACGTTTCTTTGATGTGGGAATTGCGGAGGAGCATGCTGTGACTTTTGCCGCCGGACTGGCGGCCGGAGGGATGAAGCCCATTGTGGCAGTGTATTCTTCCTTTTTGCAGAGAGCCTATGATCAGATTCTGCACGATGTCTGCATTCAGAATTTACCGGTGGTATTCGCCATCGACAGAGCGGGGCTGGTGGGAAGCGACGGCGAGACGCACCAGGGTATATTTGATTTTACATATCTTTCCGGTATCCCAAATATGCATATCTGCGCGCCGAAAAATAAGTGGGAGTTGTCAGATATGTTGAAGTTTGCAGTGAGGCTGGGCAGTCCCATTGCAGTGCGGTATCCCAGAGGAACGGCCTACACGGGACTTTCGGAGCACAGGGCTCCCATTGAGCTGGGCAGGGCCGAGTGGATTTATGAGGAGAGGGAAATTGCTTTGCTGGCAGTGGGAAGTATGGTAAAAACCGGAGAGAAGGTAAGGGAAATCTTGAAGAAGAAGGGACATCAGGTCAGCCTGATCAATGCCCGGTTTGTAAAGCCTATTGATCAGGAGGCAGTGGAAAGGGCCTGTAAAGGGCACAGCCTGATTGTCACTCTGGAAGAAAATGTGGCCTGCGGCGGTTACGGAGAAAAAGTACTGGATTGCATGAACAGATACGGTTTTAAGAATGCTTTCCTGAATATCAGTATCCCGGATGCCTATGTGGAGCATGGTAATGTGGAACTGCTGAAGCAGGAAATCGGTCTGGATGCCGAAAGTATTGTAAATAGAATTTGCGGGGACAGCCTGTGCCCCGGCGGCGATGCCGCAGAGTGACCTCAGGGAGGTTTCAGGGATGAAAGAACGATTGGATGTGATTCTGGTAAATCGGGGATATGCCGCGTCCAGGGAAAAGGCCAGAGCTGTCATCATGTCCGGCAATGTCTATGTGGACGGGCAGAAGGAAGATAAGGCGGGAACCTTTTTTGACGGAGAAAAGATCAGCCTTGAGGTGAGAGGGAATCCCTTAAAATATGTGAGCAGAGGCGGGTTGAAGTTGGAGAAAGCTATGGAAAAATGGAAGCTTTCTCTGAACGGTATGGTTTGTATGGATATCGGCGCTTCCACAGGCGGTTTTACAGACTGCATGCTGCAGAACGGGGCCGCGAAGGTGTACGCTGTGGATGTGGGGCATGGCCAGCTGGCCTGGAAGCTTAGAAATGACCGGAGGGTGGTCTGCATGGAGCAGACCAATTTCCGATATACAGTGCGGGAGGATATCGGGGAGGAACTGGATTTTGCCAGCGTTGATGTCTCTTTCATCTCACTGACAAAGATTTTGATTCCGGCCAGAAATTTATTAAAGGATCAGGGACGGATGGTCTGTCTGATCAAGCCTCAGTTTGAGGCCGGAAGAGAGAAGGTTGGGAAAAAGGGTGTGGTGCGGGAGCCGGAGATCCACAGAGAAGTGGTGGAAAAAATTGTGGATTATGCGGATTTGATCGGCTTCACTGTGCTGGATATGGACTTTTCACCGGTCAGAGGACCGGAGGGAAATATCGAATATTTGTTGTATCTGGAGAAAAACGGGAAGGCGGCACAGGCGGCCGGGGAACTCACAGAACAGACGGCCTGGGAACAGCTAAAAGGTCTGATTCGGGAGAAGACAGGTCTGTCAGGGACATCTGCCTGGGAGCGACTGATCAGGGAGACCGTGGAGCAGGCGCAGGCCTCCTTATAAGCTTTGGGGGAGAATTGATGAAACATTTTCTGATCTATGCCAACAGATATAAGGATAAAAATCTGTTGATGGCAAAAAGAGTCTGTGATTTCCTTCAGCTGAAAGGACAACATGTCACAGTGAGAGCCATAGGCGGTGAGAGAGAGGAAAAGCGCGCCTCGGGGCAGGAAGAGATTCCGGCGGATATGCTGCGGAGCGTGGATTGTATGATTGTGCTGGGGGGAGACGGCACTGTGCTTCAGGCAGTCAGAGCTGTGAAAATGGGACCTGTTCCCATCATCGGAGTCAATCTGGGCACTTTGGGATACATGACGGAGGTAGAACCCTCCGGCCTGGAAGAGGCGCTGGAACGCCTGATTGCAGGGGATTATGTGCGGCAGAGCCGCATGATGATCGACGGACGGATCACTTTTCAGGATGGCGGAGGCAGAGAAGACTGGGCTTTGAACGATATTGTGATTTCCCGGAGAGGCTCGCTGCAGATTATACGTTTTGCCATTTATGTGAACGGCCAGTTTCTGAACAACTATCACGCGGACGGGATGATTGTGACGACGCCAACCGGCTCAACCGGCTATAATCTTTCCGCAGGAGGGCCGTTGGTGGAGCCTGGGGCAGAGCTGATGATGCTGACTCCCATCTGCCCTCATTCGCTGAATCAGAGAAGCATTATTCTGTCTCCGGAGGATATCGTGGAGATCGAAATCCCTGAGTGCAGGGAGGGCGGGGAACAGCCGGTGGAGGTAAGCTTTGACGGGAGCCATGTGATTCCGCTGAGGACGGGAGATAAAATAAGTGTGGCACGATCAAAAAGAGTGACAGAATTTATCAGATTGAACCAGGTCAGCTTTCTGGAGGTACTGCACAGAAAGATGCAGGAATAGTGTGATGTGGAGGCATCGATGAAGAAGAAAAGACAGGCAAAAATACTGGAAATGATACAAAAGCAGGATGTGGGAACCCAGGAGGAACTGGCAGACCGGCTGAAGGAAGAAGGATTTCCGGTGACCCAGGCCACCATATCCAGGGATATCCGGGAGCTGAAGCTGTCTAAGATGTCCACAGAAAAAGGGGGACAGAAATATATTGTGCTGGAGCACAGCGGCGGCCACCTGGAAAATAAATACGTCCGTGTACTGCAGGAGGCCTACTCCTCTGTGGATACCGCCCAGAATCTGGTGGTGATCAAGACCGTGTCCGGTATGGCAATGGCAGTGGCCGCGGCTCTGGACGCCATGAAATTTCCGGAAGTGGTGGGATGTATCGCCGGAGATGACACGATTTTTGTGGCGGTACGTACCCTGGAAGAGACCCGGCTTCTGAGAGAAAAGGTGCGCATGATTATTGCAAGAGAAGAAAGTCTGAATCAGCAAAAGACAACGTAAGCGGGCATGTCGGAGAAGGGGATAAAGGAGAGAGGAAATGCTGCAGAGTTTACATGTGAAGAATTTGGCGCTGATGGAAGAGACAGAAGTGGAATTTGGCCGGGGATTAAATATCCTGACCGGGGAGACCGGCGCCGGAAAATCGCTGCTGATCGGGAGCGTGAATCTGGCGTTGGGAGGCAAGTTTGAGAAAGAAATGCTTCGCAGAGGTGCGGAAAGCGCTCTTGTGGAGCTTGTCTTTGCCAGTGAGGACGAAAGAGTGCGTCAGAAACTGCTGGCGTTGGAACTGGAGCCGGAAGAAGATGGCACCGTGATTATCAGCCGGAAGATGCAGACGGGCAAAAGCATTTATCGGCTGAACGGAGAGACGGTGACGGCAAAGCAGGTAAAGGAACTGGCGGAGCTTTTGATTGATATTCATGGTCAGCACGAGCATCAGTCTCTGCTTCACAAGAAGAAGCATATGGAAATCCTGGATGCTTATTGCGGGGAAGCGTATCTGCAGGCGGCAGAAGCGGTGGAGAATGCATACAGAGAGTGCAGAGAGTTGACAAAAGCGCTGGAGGAAGAGGCTATGGATGAGGACACCATGGCCAGAGAGCAGTCCCTGGCAGAGTTTGAGCTGCAGGAGATAGAGCAGGCACAGCTGCAGCCGGGTGAGGATGAGGAACTGGAACGGCGATACCGGCTTATGATCAATGGGAAAAAAATAACGGAGAATCTGGCGGAGAGCTACCAGTACACCGGAAGCGACTTTGAAGCAGGAGCAGGCAGTGCGTTGAGCAGGGCTTTGCGTGCGCTGCGCAATGTGGCGGGCCTGGACGGACGCCTGGGTGAGCTGGAGGATCAGCTGGCCGAAATTGACAGTCTGCTCGCCGATTATAATCGGGATCTTGCCGACTATATGAGTGACTGCGAGTTTGACGACGAGACTTTTCAGGAGGTGGAAGACCGGCTGAATCAGGTGAATCATCTGAAGGAGAAATATGGGCGGTCCATAGAGAATGTGCTTGCTTACGCCAAAGAAAGACAGGAGCTGCTTCTGAAAATAAGTGATTATGATGTCTATATGCGGCAGCTGGAAGAGAAGCTGGAAGCTGCGAAAGCGCGGCTGGACACGGCCTGCGCAGTGCTGTCGGATATCCGCCGGAAAAATGCTTCGGTGCTTACGAAAAAGCTGAAGACGGCGCTGGAGCATCTGAATTTTGCCGCGGTGAAGTTTGAGATCGCGGTGAACCGTGCCTCTGCCATTACGGCAAAGGGATATGACGATGTGGAATTTCTGATTTCCACCAATCCAGGAGAGGGGCTGAAACCTTTGGGCCAAGTGGCCAGCGGGGGAGAGCTTTCCCGGGTGATGCTGGCCATCAAGACTGTGCTTGCAGGAAGAGACTCCATCGACACCCTGATATTTGACGAGATCGATGCCGGCATCAGCGGCAGAACGGCCTGGAGGGTGTCCGAGCAGCTGGATATGGTGGCTCATGCCCATCAGGTGCTCTGTATCACACATCTGCCGCAGATAGCCGCCATGGCGGACAGACATTTTGTGATTGAGAAAAGCAGCAGTGCCGACAATACCATTACGGATATCCGTGTGTTGGAGGAAGAAGAGAGTCTGGGAGAACTTGCCAGGTTATTGGGCAGCGATACGGCGACGGAGGCGGCGCTGTCCAATGCCAGGGAGATGCGGACTCAGGCTGTCACACATAAAAAAATTAAGAATTAAAACTGAAAAATTTCACATACTAGAAACGGTACAACTGTGAGAAACCGTTAGGAGTATGTGAATATGAAGAGGAGCAATAAGACAGGAAGAAGTATTCTAAATAACAGCGAAGGGTTGAAAAAGCAGGCAGGCAACGATATGGTTGTTCTTCTGCAGAATTGGAAGAACCGGGAAAAGAGATATAAGATTTACCGTGCTTTTTTGAGTCTGATGCTGACAGTCAGTTGTCTGGGCCTGACAGGTCTGCTCTATTATTATATCGATAACAGTATTCCTTCTGTGCTGAATGTGCGGGCGGGGGAAGAAGAGTCTATTTATCTGGGAGTGCCGGCCAAGGCAGATATCGTCTCGGTAAGTGATCAGGGAGTCAGCAATATTCCCCGTGAAGCCGTGGAAATCGATCTGAGCAGGCCGGTCACCTTGAAAGCGGCGATGGAATCCAGCTATCAGATGCAGGTCAAGCTGTTCGGTTTTTTATCCTTCAAAAATGTGAATATTCAGGTAATTGAAGACCAGGAATTGATTCCAATAGGGACACCCATCGGCATTTATGTGAAGACGGATGGTGTGCTTGTGGTGGGCACAGGAGAGTTCCAGGGCAGTGACGGCATCAGCTATTCTCCGGGGAAATATATTCTGAAATCCGGTGACTATATTCGAAAGATGAATGGGGAAATCGTGACTGAGAAGGATGATTTTATCAGACGTGTGGAAGAAAGCGGCGGGGCTCAGATACGTCTGACACTGGAACGGGACGGCGAGCTGATGGAAGTGGAGATCAAGCCGGAGCAGGATGTGGCCGGCAAGTACAAAATCGGAGTCTGGGTGCGGGATAATGCTCAGGGGGTGGGTACTATGACTTATATTGACAGCCATGGAAATTTTGGCGCCTTGGGACATGGAATCACCGATGTGGATACCAGCACTTTGATGCATATGGAGGGAGGAACCCTCTATCAGACGGATATTGTTGAGATTCAGAAAGGAACCTCCGGAAATCCCGGTGAGATGACAGGGATGATTATTTATTCGGATGACCGGATTCTGGGAGATATCACGGACAACAGTATCCGGGGTATTTTCGGCGTCTGCAACAGCAGGGCGCTGGAGCTGGGGGCTGGGGAGCCTCTGCCCATCGGGCTGAAACAGGAGATCGAGGAAGGAGTGGCGCAGATCCTCTGTACAGTGGACGGGACCACGAGATATTATGATGTGGAAATCACGGCGGTACATCTGGATCACGACAATGTGAACCGGGGAATAGAGCTGACTGTGACGGATCCGGACCTTCTGGCGGTGACCGGAGGTATCGTGCAGGGAATGAGCGGCAGCCCCATTATCCAGAACGGAAAGTTCATCGGGGCCGTGACTCATGTGCTGGTGCAGGATTCCCGGAAGGGGTATGGAATTTTTATTGAGAATATGTTGGAGCATTGAGGGGCGAGGCAGACAGGGAAAGGGAAAAGCGTGGCAAAGAGCTTTGCTTTTCCTTTTTATGGTTATGTGGTTCAAGCTGAAACACTCATTTCAGAGAACAGCTGTACTTGGATGACAAGAAGTTTTTTGTTTTTAGTGATATTTCTGTAGCAAGGCTTGGCTAGCATCAGACATGCTATGAACAGAAGAATTGATATGAAATACGTTATTTGGAAGAAATGTACAAAGAAAGAGATTTAGAGGAAGAGAAGGGGAATAGACATATATTGTTGTAAAATATTTATAAATTTGCAATAATTCTATATAACATTTTTTGTGTATAATGATTGACAAATGTTCTTTGAATAACTATAATTCTAATTAACATCAAAAAAACCATAATAATTTTAGCCAAAATTAAGAGATATTACAATAGCATAAGGGAGGAAGCCTATGACGGAGTGCTATTATGCAAGAAGTCCGAATGCAACCGGGAAAAGGGAGACTCTTGGGCATCACGCGCAGCGCGCCGGCGAATTATGCAGTGATTTTTTAAAACCAATTGGATATTCTGAAATCGGGACACTTCTGGGAGGATTACATGATTTTGGTAAGGCAAGCAAGCGGTTTACGGAGGTGTTGGAGGGAAAGCGTGTGCATGTGAACCATGCTTATCCGGGTGCGGCGTTGGTGTATTTTCGGTATAATCAGAAGAAAACAGCCAGAATGTTGGCGACTGTGATTGCCGCGCATCACAGCTATCTGGACAGCAACTGTATTATGAAGCTGAAAGAATTAATGCAGGGAACGGGTTCCGGGTATGACGAAGAAGGCAATTTTTTTTCCCTATTTGGCATGATGGAAATGAAAGAAGCTGTGGAAGCATTTCAGATGGAGAACCCGCAACTCATGCAAATAAAAATACCCAGGCCGCTTCCAATTGAAGAGGATCCGATTGCCGATATGCTGCTAGCGCGTTTCCTGCTTTCTGCGCTTGCAGATGCAGATTATTCCGCTTCGGCAGAGCATTTTCAACTGGATTACATGGAAATGCATACAGGACCGGCATTGAATCCAGAAGATGCCTTGGAACGTCTTTTGCAAATACAGGCTGAAAAACAAAAATTTTCAACATCATCCCCAGCGCTTAATGTCCTGCGGGACCGACTTTTTGAGGATTGTCTGCGTGCTGCAGAATTACCTCCAGGGCTGTATACACTGACAGCACCTACCGGTCTGGGTAAGACCCTGAGCCTTTTTGCCTTTGCGACAAAGCACTGCAAAAAATACAGACAGATGCGAAGAATTATTCTGATTCTCCCATATCTTGCGATTATGGAGCAGAATGTCAGGGATTACAGGCGGATTGTCCCGGAACTGTTGGAGAGCCACAGTGCCGCAGTTTTGGACGAGAGAGCCAGGCTTTTGGCAGAGCGGTGGGATGCTCCTTGCATTGTCACCACAAATGTAGGCTTTTTTGAACCTCTATTTTCTGCCAGGCCGACGGACTGCAGACATCTGCATCAGCTGGCAGGCAGTGTGATTGTACTGGACGAAGCCCAGTCCCTGCCCCCGGATTTACTGGAGGCCACGCTCCGGACGGTAAAGCTGCTCTGTAGTCAGTATGGCTGTACCGTGGTATTCTCTACGGCTACGCAGCCGTCTTTTCAGTATCTTTCAGGTCTGCCATGGAAACCAACGGAAATCGTGCCTGATCCGGAGAGGCTCTTTCAAGCCACAAAGCGTGTTATGTATGATTGGAGGATTGAAAAGCATATTTCCTACAGACAAGTTGCGGAGGAGTTGATTTCCCATAGACAGGGATGTGTAATCGTCAATCTGCGGGCACATGCGGAAAAGCTCTTTCGTATCTTAGAGGAAAGTGTACCAAAAGCTGAAGCAGAAAGTGTTTTTTATTTGACCAGTGACTTATGCGGGGCTCATCGAACCAAAGTTTTGGATACAATAAAGGAGCGGCTTGCAGAAAGAAAAACCTGCTATCTGGTGGCGTCCCAGTGCATTGAGGCTGGTGTCGATTTGGACTTTCCGGTTATTTATCGGGCATTGGCGCCTCTGGAATCTATCATTCAGGCAGCAGGCAGGTGTAACCGAAACGGCGACAGTGATGACGGCAAGGTGATTGTTTTTCTTCCGGAGGAGGAACATTTGTACCCTCCCGGGCCATATTATCAAAGAGCCTCCCTCTGCGTAGAGACACTGGCCTCCCGGCATCCCATTGACTGTTTTAACCTGAAACATATTGAAGAATACTATGAAATTCTGTATTCCAATGGGGAGGGGGACAAAGAAAAGCTGAAAGAGGCTCTGGAGGACAGGGATTATCAGAAAGTTCAGGAAGCGTATAAGCTGATTGAATCCAAGGGTGTACAGGTAATTGTCCCCTGGCAAGATAAGATGGAACTGTTTCATTCTCTTCGGAATGAATATGAAAAAACAGGACTTACGCAGGATTTAATCAGGCGTGCAAGGCCGCTGACAGTCTCTTCTTTTGCGGAGGATAAGGTGAAAGAATGCTGTATCCCGCTGTTGTACCGGACATATGGAAGGGAAAGGGAGGTACAGACCGGCTGGTATCTTCTGGGGAATCCGAAGTGCTATCATGATAAGCTGGGACTGAATTTTGGAGCTTTGGAGAATTTTGATGGGATGTTCTGAATAAGGGGAGGTGAAACATGGGAAAAAATCCAAGTGCAATCATTGAAGTCTGGGGAGATTTTGCCCTTTGGACACGGCCGGAGAGTAAGGTAGAACGGATGACATATGCGGTGCCAACACCCGGCGCAATCAGAGGGCTGTTATCCTCCATTTATTCCAAACCGCCGGAATTTTACTGGCAGGTTCGGAGAATTGAAGTGTTGTCGCCCATTCGTTACATAACATTTAAGAGGAATGAAATAAAAAGTAAAATGATGAAGATTCCTCAGGCCAATGTCCTTAAGGCATGCATTGACATAGAAGAGGACAGGACCCAGAGGCAATCTGTTGTCCTGCAGGATGTCCGCTATCGGATTACGGCAGAAATTGTGCCCAGGGCTGCTTATGGGTATGCACCGGGAAATCTGATGGATCAGTTTGAACGAAGGGTAAAACGGGGCCAGGCATTTATGCAGCCATGCATGGGGACACGGGAATTTCCCGCCTATTTTGAATGGGCTTCCGGCATAGGAGAACCCATTGATGTTACGATGGATTTGGGGTTGATGGTGTATGATGTATTTAATCTGCACAAGTGGGGTGTCACAAAACAGGCAGAGCCTGAGATATCACTGTTCCATGCGCGTTTGAATCAGGGGGTATTGGAAATTCCGCCTTATGATTCCCCTGAAGTTCTGAAAGGGGGAAAGGGGGTGGGAGAATATGCTTGAGGAATTATATCGGTATGCGGTTGACCATAAGCTTGCCGCCCGTCCCGGGTTTAAACCCAAACGGCTCAGGGGATATTTTCATCTCTCTGCGTCAGGACAATTTCTGGATTTGGAAGTCAGGGAAAAAGATGCGGAGCCAGTGAACGCACCGGACGCAGGAGCAGCGGCAAACGGTACGCGGTTTTGCAATCCGCTGATTGAGAAAGCAGGAATTGTGCTTTGTATTGTGAATGATGAGAAGAAAGATAAGAATATACCTGTGAAGCATGACTTTTATCTTTCCTTTTTTGAAGAGGGCAGAAATGCGGAACCTCTGTTTGGCATTGTGGCAGATGTGCTTCGTGATTCCAGGGTGTTGGAAAAAATGCGCAGTGTCCTGACGGACAAGAAATTAAAACCTGCGGATCCGGTTGGGTTCGCAGTGGACGGCCAATATCTGGAACGAAGCGAACGTTATAACGAGTATTGGAATCAGTTCAGGAAGAGAATGCAGTCGGCATCCGAGAGGAAAGAGGAGAGATGTCTGATTACCGGGGAATTGTCCCAGCCGATGGCTACGGTTCCGAAAGTGTCAGGATTGAGGAGCGTTGGCGGGCATACATCAGGAGACGCATTTTTATGCTTTGATAAGGATGCTTTTCAGTCCTACGGCTTAAAGCAGAGTGCAAATGCGGTGGTATCCGAGGCGGCGATGACAGCTGTGAATGCTGCTTTGGGTGAACTGATTCGGAAAGCGGATGTCCTTGCGGGGGCTAAAATGGTTCATTGGTATTCCCGGCAGATAAATAAGCAGGAGGACATGCTTTCCATGGTATTTGGCGGAGGCTTAGTGGAAGGGGAAGAGGAAGAAATTTCGGACAGAGAAGAAGAGAGGCAGGCTTTTGCGTCGGCACAGGCACTGGTTCAGTCTATTCGGGAAGGGAAACTGGCTGGAAAGCCGGATGTGATGTATTATATGATGCCCTTGTCCGGTGCTGGCGGAAGAATGATGGTGCGGGGCTGGCATGAGGGAAGTTATGAGGATCTGTACGACAATATCTGTTTATGGTTTGAGGACTTGCGGCTGATTCTGCCAGGGGGGCAGGGAATGACGCGGCCATCAAAGCTAAAGGCATTATGCTTACGCATGCTGAAACCTGGCGGATTGAGCAAGATATGGGAGCGGATGGATCATGAGTTATCAAATCTTGCGCAACGAGTGGCTTACGCGGCGATTCATGGAAGCCCTCTGCCGGACGAGGCAGCTTACCGTGTTCTGCAATGGCTCAGAGTTTATTTCCTGTCAGATAAGGATAATAGGCGAGGGAGTGGAGAGGGTGGAAATCCAGAGAAAGGAAACAGTGCACAGGGAGTGGATGCGCATAAGTCCACCGGACAGGAGACATTGGCTTATCAGTTTCTGAAAGCCTGGCTTAGGAGAAAACAGAGGAAAGAGGGTGGGGAAGAAATTATGAAAGAAGAACTCAACCGACAGAATCGCAGTGCCGCATACTTGTGCGGACGTTTGATGGCTGTTTATTCTGTGATTCAGGAGAAAGCAATGCCGGAGGTAAATGTGGGAATTGCCGAACGGTATTATGCCGCGGCTATGGCAGGCCCTGGACTGGTAATCGGGAAACTGTCCCAGCTTTCACAGTACCATCTGGCAAAACTGGAACGGGGGCTTGCAGTTTATTACGAGAAAATATTGACGGAAATTTACCAGAGCATGGGGGAAAGAGATATCCCCACCGTGCTTACAATGATGCAGCAGACGGAATTTGCATTGGGATATTACCAGCAAAAAGCGGAGATTTACTCTGGAAAGAAAGATGAGGAGAGGTGACAGGCATGGCAATTGAGAATCGTTATGAATTTATGTTTTATATTGAGTGTAGGAACGGAAATCCTAACGGTGATCCCGATATGGGGAATACGCCGCGGACGGATCCCCAGAGTCTTCATGGGTATATTACGGATGTGGCAATCAAGCGCAGAATCAGGAATTATGTACAGGCTGCCTATCAGGGAAATGACGGGATGGAAATGCTGGTTCGCAGCGCCAGTAATATTAACACAGGCATAGCCCGGGCAAAAGCGCTCAGCGGGACAGAGCTTTCGGCGAAAGGGAAAAATGAGGTTTATGCAGGACGAAAAAAAGCCTGTGAGATATTTTATGACGTACGTACATTCGGCGCGGTGATGTCCACCGGGCCAAATGCCGGTCAGGTGCGGGGGCCGGTGCAGATTGCGTTTGCACGTTCTTTGGAT
>CAQUWW010000013.1:0-8228 GCA_948896875.1 uncultured Acetatifactor sp.
GATTTTATGAAATTCCGGATTGCACAACTGCTGCTGGGAGATGGTGCGGAGCTTCTGGATGCGGTGGCAGAAATACAAAATATGGAAGATAACGCCAAAGCGATTGATAAAAAGCTTGAAATGGATAAAAAGGCGGAAGAGATTTACGAAGCGGCTCAGGAATTTTATGTGGCTTTGAAAGATTTTACAGAATATCCAGATTATATCCGTGGGATTAATATGGCATACTCGGCCTGCGATACAGATTTTTCCATTATATCCGGCTCAGAAAGTTATCAGATTTATTACGATTATGAAACCTGCGACCAAGATGCGATGACGGCGGCTGTAGAAAAAAGGGACCAAATCGCTGAGAGAGAAGAAGCGGAAGAAACTACGGAGACAAATGTTGAAGAGGAAACAGGAGTTGATTCTGAGACAGAGGAAGAGGAAACAATTAGTGCGGAAGAACAGGCATTATTGGATATTTATGACGCTTATATGGGAGATGGCGAGGCAAGAAGAGATGTATTGGAGGGAAAATTTGACAGTGCGATCGCCAGAATTACAACCAGTGAAAAAAGAGACCCGATTCACTTTGAAAACTTTGAATCTAAGCTGGAAATTCTATGGAATAAAGCAAAATCAGTAAAAAATAAAGGAGAAGATCTACAATCTTTGAAAGCACAGCTGGAAGAAATATTGAAAGATGGAAATATTTCGGAAGAACTAAAAGCAGGTGTTCAGGAGGATTTGGCAAGAATGGAATTGCTGTTTGATCAGCTGGATGATTATACAGGAATTGCCTCTTTTATAGAGAATAATGATAAAAGCATCAATAGTGATTACAAACAACAGGTATCGGAAATTCTGGAACGGCTGGAAGAGATAAAAGGTGCCTGGCTGGACTGTGAAGAAGAGATTACAGATTGGGTTGACAGTCTTGAGGAAAGCAAATGGAAGGATTTTCAAGAGAATGTTGCCTATAAGAAGCTTTATAAAGCGTTAGAAGAATGTTTTGGACAGGAAAGTGCGGAACAGGAGGGAAAGAAAAAGAAAAAAGAGGCGGAAACGCTTTTAAATAAATCTAAGGAGGAACTGGAGAAAGGAGAAGATACTTCTGCAAGAGATATTCCGGAAAGCTTTGGCTATGGTAAAAGTTGGGGAGCCGGAGGATTTGATCTGGCGAATATGGTAGGTGAAGCCGCAGGCTATTTTTCTATGAACAATTTCATGGAAGCGGCAAATAAATTAATTTTGAAGCTTTACATGGTGGAATATGATTTCGGTATGTTTTCCAGCCGAACTACAAATGTAAAGAAAGGCGCCGAAGAAGGCGGTACGGATGAGAAGAAAGAAGTATCGTTGACCGGATATGAAAAAATGGCAAGTATTAATTATCTGTACCAGGCGGAGCTGGAGTATATACTCGGAGGTGCGAATTCTTCCAAGGACAATCTGACAGCAGCCAGGAATAAGATTCTTGCATTTCGGGCTATTGTAAATTTTACAGCCACATATAGTGTAAAAGAAGTAAATAGAGCAATTCAGGTAATTTCAGATGGTGCCGCTGCGATAAATCCGATTCTGGGATTAGTGGTAAATGGCGCGTTACGGCTTGGGGTGGCGGGAGCAGAAACAGCGGCAGATTGGAAAGAGTTGAAAGAAGGGGAGGGAGTTGTTTTGATAAAAACGAAAGTAGAGCAGCTAACCTCCTATGATAAATTGAAAGGACTTTTGGGTCTTACTGGGGAAAAGGGAGACGATTCTTCCTTTAAAATGGATTATGATCAGTATTTGATGGTAATGTTGATCTTTTTGACATCTTCAGATGAAGTGGCAGAACGAACTGCGAATCTGATTGAATTGAATGTTAATACGGTACAGCAGAAAATAGGTAGCAGTGGTACCTTGAGTGAGCTGAAATTCAAATTGGAAGATGCGCATACGGCGGTGAACGCCACATGTATAGTTCATCTTGACTTTGTGGTTATGCCAAAAGGATTTGCAAAATCTGTAGCAACACCAAAAGATTATGAAAGCCTTATAGAATTCGAAAAGAACAGTTATAAGTTTACGGTGACAAGAGGTTACTGATGTGGGAAAGAGAATAAAACGAGGGCAGGCATTGCCTGATAATGAATCCGGAATGATGATAGTGGAAGCAGTCATATCGTTTACTGTGTTCCTCATGGTAGTGATAGCTATAGTATATCTTATAAATATATTCACATTACATAACAGAATTCAGTTTGCCATTAATTCTGCTGCTCATGAGCTTGCTTCTTACACTTATGTGTATCAGGCACTGGGGGTCAGAAGTATGGAGCAGAAAGTGCATAGTGACGGCGCTCCCTATGCGGGGGCTATTGATGATACAACAACACAGGTTGTGGATAGTTTAAATAAGATACAGGGATTGTACCAGGATGCCGAACAATTGGGCAATGATCTGCAGGAAATTACACTTTCACAGGAATATCAAGATAAAATTCAGGGACAGGTGGACAACCTGGCAGGAAGGATTGACGATACAGTAAAATCCACACAAAAATCCGTACAGGATGTGAAGAATCTGTTCAGTGACGGAAACTCTCTGATAGCCGGGATTATTTACATGGGAGCCTCGGCAGCAGACTATGCGGTGAAAAGTGTGGGAGCTACGTATGCGGCTGGTGCTCTGACAAAAAAGTATTTGAAAAACGGGGATCTGAGCGCGGACGCATATTTGAAATCCTATGGTATTGAAGCGGGCTATGGAGGGCTTGATTTTTCAGGCTCCACTATGTTCTGCGATAAGAATAACAGTATCATTGATATTGTGGTTCAATATGATGTTGATTTAAGCTTTATAGGCCTGGTTTTACCGGAGAAAAAATTGCATATCGTACAGAGAGTTTCCGTTCCGGCGTGGCTGAATGGAGATGGACAAACCTATGAACCATAGCAAAGAAACAAAAAGTAAATATCCAGGAGAAGATGAATGAAGCTGTTAAGCGCCGTTTTGTCGGCAATTATTGTAACGGTAGGGTACTATGGTGGTATATCTGTGATGAATGAGAAGTGTGAGCTGCATTTGCCAAAAAGAAAAATATGGATTTGTTCCAAAAGTATATTGATGGCAGGCTGTATAACCTTTTTCGCTACATGTGTGGTTGCATATATCCGCCTTCCGGAGCTGGCGATGTCAGAGTATTCTTTGAATCTAATATTGATAAGTGGGATGGCGGCACTTGCAGTGACAGATTGGGTGGCGAAAATAGTTCCCAATCGTTTCCTGATTTTGATGCTCTTCTCGTGGGTAACGATAGTAGGACTTACTTTTATTTTAGATACTGCCTATGGAATGGAGTTGTTCTTCCGGTCCCTGGCAGGAGGGATAACAGGAGGTATCATATTTTTTTTATGTTATCTACTTTCGGGTAAGCAATTGGGGGCAGGTGATGTGAAACTGTCTTTTGTTATGGGATTGTATTTGACAGGACAGCGAATTATTGGGGCAATTTTTTATGGGGTTTTGTTGTGCTGTATATATTCTGTAGTACAGATGTGTAGAAAAAAACTGGGGTTAAAGGATGGAGTTTCTCTTGTCCCATTTTTATATGTTGGAATTTTGATCACATTATTTATAATATAGAGGTAAATAGATGAAGAGCAAAAGGATGTTGCTGGTTTTGGTATTTGTGGTTATTTTAGCAATAGGATGGCTGACTACGATAAAAACGGTTACTGGTTCGGAAGAGATCAAAAAGCAGGATAAATTGATTGAAGATGCAGATTTATATATGGAGAGGGCATTGTATGTCAGAGCGATAGATTGCTATGAGGAGGCGCTGACTTATTCGACCAGACGGACCTTGGAAGTAGAAGAAAAGCTGTTGGAGGCATATCTGGTTTATGGGGATATGGCCTCATATGCCCAGTTGGTAGAAAAAAGAATAGCGGAAGGAATTGCATCGGAGAAGGAGTATATTCATGTGGCGGATTATGAAATTGCCAGATCAAGACTGGAAGATGCAATGGTGCTGGTCAGGAAAGGAATGGAACAGATGGATTCTGATGTTCTGGAAGAATATTACGAGGAGCACAGATATGATTATTCTATGATAAACACAGAGTATATGAATGTCCTGCCAACTGAAACAAATGAAGTTATGCCAGCGTTTGACGGGGAAAAATGGGGATATGTGAATCAGACGGGCAGAGTAAAATTACAGTTTATTTATGATAAGGTACTGCCTTTTAATTCTGATGGATATGCAGTGGTATTAGTGGACGGAACTTATTACACAATCCTTGGAAATGGAGACAGGTATGGAGCAGATGATGGGTCCTATTATTCTAAAATGACAGATGTATCAGCGGTTAGCGGGACACATATCCTGGGAAAGAGAGATGGAACCTATAGTTATTATGATTATGATTTTGAACCCGTAGCTGCCGGGCACCAGTATATCCAGATGACTTCCAATGCCTGTGGTGTAGCCGCGGTAAAAGGAGACAGCGGATGGGGAATTATTACAGACTCCGGAGACCTTGTGGTGGATTTCATTCTGGAGGATGTAGCAGTTAATTCCTTGAATTGTGTTTTTGCAAATGATCGAGCTATGGTAAAAGAAGATGGCTGGTGGCATATGATTGATACAGAGGGAAATCCTGTAGGGGATAGCAGATACGTAAACGCAAAGGCACCCGAATCCGGTGGATATATCGCAGTGGCGGACAGCGAGGGAAAATGGGGTTATATCAACAGAGAAGGAGAATTGGTGATAGATTATCAATATAATGACGCTCTGTCTTTTTCTAATGGCCTGGGAGCAGTACAGCGTGTGAATGACTGGGGATATGTCAGTACGCACAATGTATTGGTAATAGAGGAAAATCTAACCAGTGCGACACCATTCCATAATGGGATTGCGCAGGTTAGTTTTGCAGATGGAATATCACTTATCAGTTTGAAATATTTTGAGGATTAGGTTGAAACGGATGGTACATATAAATTTATTTGGATTTTGAGCGAAGCGAAAGGAACAGTGAAAACATGAAGAATGAAAATTTTATGCTACAAAGCTCTTTGGAAGGCAATTATTTGAATGTCAACTTGCAGGAACCGATACAATTAGACGAAATTGCAGTTAGAGTAGTAAAGCAAGATTGTCCGGAATTCTTGATCCCGTTTCGCATTGTAGAAAGAAACGACAGTATGTATTTGCGATTTAAGCTGATGGATATGGTTGCGCTGGAATATGCTAATATGAAATTACATAAAACAGAATTTATGAAACTGTATCAAAATTTATTGTTGCCATTTATTAAAGGAAATGACTGGTTTCTGAATTATCACAATCTGTGTATTGACCCACAGTATATTTTTCTCGACAGAATGAGTGAAAACGCATATTTTATCTACATTCCAGAACAAAAATATCAGCATACAGACGATGAAATTTTGCAATTTTTTAAGGATACATTTATTCACATTACAATAATGGATGATACCAGTTTTCAGGTGCGTCTTTTTCAGTATTTTGCGAGGCAGGATGTGACACTGACAGATTTATATAAACTTCTACAGGAGGAAGACAAAAAGACAGGCGATGTAGAAAAAATTTGTGAGGCAGGAGAAGCAGTCGTGCCAGTTGACCATAAACAACTGGAAAAGGTACAAAATATCACGGCATCTGTCCAGAAACAGAGTATGCATCCTGTAGCATTACCAGAAACAGAGTATGCAACTTCCGGTTCTTCTGACGAATCGGATGAGGTGATGCGTGTATTATTCGGAGATGACAAGAAAAAGGATAAGGACAAAAACAAGAAGAAAGAAAAGAATGTTGAAAAAAAGGTAGAAAAATCAGTTCGTGAAGAAAAAGAGAAGAAAAAAGCAGGTGGCCTCGCATTGTTTTCCCGAAAGAAAGGACAGACAGTTTTAGCGGAAAGGTCAGGACAGTCTACACCAAATGAACAGTCACCTGCATTTTCCGGAGGACAGCAGTGGCAGGCGGCGAACATGTCAGGTACATTTTCGGCAGTCCCATATGATATGGATGACAAGACAGAGATTTCTTCTGATGGGGCTCCGATGTCTGCATATCTGGAGTTGATTGATTCTCCTCTACCGGGGGCGTTAACTCGTATCCAATTGAATTTTAAGACAACTTACATTACGATTGGCAGGGCTTCCTCAGACGAAATACAGCCGGATGTGGCATTCAGAAAGGAATTTACGAGAATCAGCAGGCGGCATGCAAGGATAGAAAACAGAGAAGGCAGTTATTTTGTAATTGATTTGGGTTCGGCGAATCACACTCTTTTAAATGGTCAGATTTTAGTGCCGAATCAACCATATGAGCTACAGGATGGAGTGGAACTGGCCTTTTCAGATAATAAATCATTACGTTATAGAGTTCATTTATAGAATGGCGGAATGTATTATGAAATTATCTGGTGGTTGTATTACATATATCGGGAGCACAAGAGAGGTGAACCAGGATGCCATATTATTCCGATCTTCCGAAAAAAGGGGATGCTTTTTTGTTGTACTGGCAGTATGTGACGGAATCGGAGGCCTGGAAAAGGGAGAGGTTGCTTCCAATCTGGTAGTGCAGAAAATAAACGAATGGTATGATGGAATTATGCAATGGATGAGTATAGAGGACGTTATTCCAGAGATATTGAATGCTCATTTGAAAGATGCGGCGGAGATTTGGAATGCAGAAATCTGTGAATACCAAGAAAGAAATTGTGTGAGTACAGGTACAACTTTGTCACTTCTGATGATTATCCGTGATAGATTTTTTATCATACAGGTGGGGGACAGTCGTGTATACCGATATTCTGGAAAGGATTTGGAGCAATTGACTATAGATGCCAGTGTATTGAAGATAAAAAACGGCAAAATGAAGTTGTATTTGGACAATTTTATGGGAAAGAACAGAGAACTATGGTTTACTGCTGCAGAGGGAATTGTGGAAGAGGGAGATTTGTTTCTTGTATGTTCTGATGGCTTGTATCACCATTTGCGAGTGGCAGATATTCAGGGAATTTACAAGGAAATGCGTGACGCCAAAAAGATAAATACGGTTTGCAGGAGACTAATAGATCGGATGATGGAAAGGGGAGAACGCGATAATATTTCTATCGGTGTCATATTTGCGGAACAGAAAAAGAAGCTGTTTGAGCGATGAAAATGTATTTACAGACTATGCTCCAACGCAAAAAGGAAAGCCAGACCGGAAAAAAGCAATAGATTGATTAGCATAGAAACCATCAAGTTTCGGAGAAAGTTTAACTCCCTTTTTTTAAAAATGAGAAGGAAGAAACATTTGGTGCTTTCATAGCAGAGGATGCAAAATGCATAGGAAAGCCAACTGAAGTGGAATAAGTGTACCAACGTTGACAACGATAGAAAAAGATAGATCTCTAAAAAAATATCAGTAAAGGGAATGGGGCTCTTGCAGTTTCTGCAGGAGCCATTATTTTTGAAATAGGAAATGATAGGTAACTGATCCTTGAAAGCAATTTTTTGGTGGCAGACAGGACAGTAACAGGCAGAGGCTTGTACAGGGGTGTGACAGCCTTTCAACAATCTCAGAATATCCGTGGTAGAATAGGCGGCCAAAACATAGAAAGTGAAATAAATAGCTGAGTGGATAATTAGTAGCTGCATGGACAAGTTCCTCCGTCGTATTTTGAGATTTGGTTATAGTAGGAAAAAAGAAATTGGAGATTTTAACTATGTTTCGTAGGAATTTTTTCTCCTTGCTTACAGTATATTTATTTTTCAGTAATGATGCAATAGGCAGAAAAAAGACGTAGATAGAAAAATGCCATGAATGAAACAATAGCAACGTATTATGGGCTAATGCCCGCCTGTGTCAAAAACGCCCATCAACCAGGCACACTTCGGAGCACACATTGACGCGGCAGGCAAAACTAAAATAAAATCTGTAATAGAGTTTGAATGCATATTCCATATATCAATTTTCAAACGTCCAACCTATAAAACTTACATACCCAATCAAAAAACAGAAGAAAGAAGGAAGAGAAAGATGAAGTTCAGGATGAAAAAAGGCATATCCCTGTTCCTGACACTGGCGCTGGCACTGACGTTGATGCCTCAGTCAGGGAATCTGGTATCTGCCGCGGAGATCACGGAGATCTCGGAAGCTACAGGAAGCCTGCAAAATGGCGAAGAGACAGAGATAACCGGGGATACGGAGAGCACTGAGAACGCCGGAGGCAATGGA
>CAQUWW010000013.1:8238-16905 GCA_948896875.1 uncultured Acetatifactor sp.
AATGGACAGACCGACGCAAACGAAATTTCCGGTCAGGAAGCCACAGAGAAGTCAGAAAATGTGGAAGAGGATGAAGGCGGCGAAGGTGGCACTTCGGCAGCGGTAGAGAAGCAGGATCCGAAGGAGCCCAATTCCGGAGAGAATGAAGGGACAGATCAGGATAGTAACGAATCTGTAAAAACGGAAGCAACGGAATCCGGAGCTGTCAAGTCGGAAGAGGCAGAGCCTGGAGATATAACCACAGAAACCACACAGGCCCCGTCAAAGGAAGCCTCTGGGGATGTGCCGTCCGCTGGGGAGCCTGTGCAGACGACTCCGGAGAAAGTCCAGCCGTCCGCTAAGGAGGATTCTGTCCAATCGACAGTTCCCACAGCGCCGGATGCCGTACAGACCCAGTCACCGGCGGAGTCCGATTCAGCCATTGCGGAAGGTAGTGCGGAAGGAGATGGCGAAGAGGGAATCTCTCCCATGTCGCTGCTGCCCATTCCGGAGGTGGAGGCCACTATTGAGCTATATGGATATTCCTGGGAGCAATTAAATCAGGTCTCTCTGGAAACCTTATTAAAGAGATTACAGGACGGGCAGGGAACCCCCATCGAAGTACCGGAGGATGCCCAGGTGGCCTGGACTCTGGACGAGGCAGGGAATCCGCTGGAGGATGAATACCGGGTGCTGGAACGGGGAAGCACAGTGGATCTGTCCGGAGTTGCACAGCGGTTGAACGAAGGAGCAGCAAAAGCCGAAGTGCAGATGATTATCGGTAACGGAAAGCAGTTGGATAATACGGCTACCCGTTATTTTGTCAGAATCAAAATACTGCCGCTAACTTCTTTAAAAGAAAGTGTTAATGTGGAATTATATACCAAATGGTATGGCGGAAGGCAGGAACTATATTCCGGAACAAGAGAATATAGAATGTATGCGGCAGAGGGAATCGAGATCCCGGTGACTGCAGTTTTGTGGCAGGATAGCGTCCATACGGAAGGAGAATCTTATTATGTGAACATTACCTCCAGGCTTTCCCAATACAAAAAAACTACGGAGCAGAGGTATGAGGAAAACCTTGGAAGTGACTGGAACTATTACGAGAATGAAACCTATTATAGAGATTCCGATTATTATCGCGATATTGAGGTAGAGGTCTACCCAATGAAAGAATTCCTGAAGTATCTGCAGGATGAGGATGTAACAGCATTGGGCGGAGCAGTTACGGAGCAGATTTTGAATCAGGAAAATATGTATCAGAGCGGAGGCGTTGAAAGTCTCTGTACCCCTCCAGACAGTGCTGTTCCCGGCGAAGCGGACAACTTATTCTGTGTTGTCTACAGGGACACTGCGGAGAATAAGGTGCTTGCATATCAGGGACTATTGTTTCTGGTTTCCAATGATTTCTCTGAGTTGACAGGCATGATTTATACAGGGGAGGAAGAGGGAGCAAAGGAGCTTCAGACAACCCGTAGCTCCGGTATGCGTGCTCAGGATGGCGCCCCTTCATGGAATCAGGTATGGGGATCTCTGAGTGTGGACGCAATCCCGGGAACGGCCCTGTTGAAATGTCCGGAGAGGACAGATACCTATGCCCTGCCGGTAGGATATCCGGTGGAGGGTTCTTATCTGTATCAAATGGAAGAGGATGAGCGAATAGAGAAAGTTACCCTGTGCGGGACGGCTGACGACTGGATGCAGGCGGAACAGGGAGAAGATGTCACCGGAAAAATATTTACGGACGGAATCCCGATCAGCGGGACGGAAGAAGTGGCACTGGCTGTATTTTTTAAGGATAAAACAGCCGTAAGGCAGTATATACAGCTAAAGGACGCAGGAGAATCCGTTTCTTCTTATTATCACTATTCCGTATACCGGGATGGCGAAAACGGATATAAGGAATATGTGAGCGGCAGAACGGAATATGCACCTGAGTTGAAGATGAAGGATACAGGAATTCCGGTGACTCCGATTTATTATGACTGCACTTCGGAAGACGGGATTTCGGAGGAAGGTACGCAGGAATACTATCTCTGTATGAGCCCGGGCGGAGGCCGTTCGGATATCCGGCTGGATGTATATCCTATGAAGGACTTCCTGGAAGGCTTCAATGCGGAGGAGCAAAGCTTTACTGCGCCGGGGAAAAGCATTACGGATCAGATGATGAACAGTAATTACGGTGCCGGATACAAGGGAACCTATGCGGTTACTTCCGAGGATGAAGATTGGGAGAAGGGGGATAATCTTTTCTGCCTTGTGTATACCAATGGGGAGACAGGAAAACTGGTGGCTTATCATGGCATCCTGGTGACAATCGGTCCTGCCGGGGAAGAAATTACAAGTAAGGCCTTTGTCTATGAAGACGAGCAGATGAAAGAGCTGGATGCAAGCGTTCCGAGTGTCAACCGGTATAGTCTACCTTATGAAATTTCGGCTGCCGGGGAAGCCGTTGCCGTGGAGCGGGAATATGCGGCAGGGCTTCGCAACGTAACGATACAGATTCCGACGGGATATTCTCTGAGTCAGGAGGCATATTATCTGACGCTGGACGGAGAGCGGGAGCAGATCGCACAGATCGTGTCCGGACAGTATTCCACACCGGAACAGGCGCAGGAAGCAGGGGCGGAAGATATCACCGCACAAATCCTGGAGACGGAGGCGGACGGAGCGCCCTACGGTTATGAGGTGACTCAGGTGCCGGAGGACGGGCTGTATGTGACAGTATTTTATAAGGACAATACGGCAATGCAGTGTAATTTTTGGGTGCAGGAAAACGCGGCTCACATTGCGGATACCTTTTATGAGTATCAGCTGTCCCAGACAGGGGAGAACGGAGAGAGTGTCGCGGTCGACGGCCGGTTGGTCTATGCACCTTACAAATTGGAGGGAGTAGATATTCCGATCACTCTGGTTTCCTATGCCGTAAAGAACTATCAGGAAGGGAAGGACTATTCCCTGGGGATCAAGTCTGAGTTTGCCCGTTATTCGGCCTCGAGGCGAATCGGGGTGGAAGTCTATCCCATGAAGGAATACCTGAAATATGTCCGCTCCGCGGAGCAGGACGGGGCTTCCTTGGAGGGAGCAATTACAGGACAGATTCTGAACCTAAATACGGGAGGCTACACAGGAAAATATACTATTCCGGACAGTGAAAAGCCGGAGGATGCGGAGAATCTGTTCTGCATTGTATACAGGAATCAGATTACCAATAAAATAATGGCCTGTCAGGGTATCCTGTTCGTGGTTTGTGAAGACAAGGATGTGGAGGGAGCGTTTTATACCTATATAGACGGCAGAAGGGTGGCATTGACAGAAGGACCATCCTCTTCCAGGGAGACCGCTGTGTCCGATGTCTTTTATTCCACCGTCCTGAATCAGGAGGAAGCGGGGAAAGCTTCTCCCAAATATAAAACAGAAGCAAACTATGGTGTGGAGAAAAGGGAGTATACCTATACTTTATCCGCGGGATATCCTTCCGAGAAAGAATATTATTATGCGTTGGCGGCGGACCAGCGGATTGCGCAGGTGGTGACAGGCAGCTATGACAATCCGGAGCAGGCGGCACAGGCCGGGGCAGAGGATGTGACGGACAAGGTCCTGCCGGGAGCCGACGGTACTCCGGCGCCCGGGTATCGTGCAGTCTATGGAAGCCGGGACTACACCACATTCACCATATTTTTCCGGGATGGGACAGCTCTGCAGCACAATGTGAGAGTAGCACAGTCCAGTGGCGTCCTGACAGAGACACATGAGTACACGGTATATAATAAGAACGGTAATGAAATAACAGCCGGAAAAACGGAGTATGAACCCTGGAAAGGGCTGGAGGATCTGGAAATACCGGTGACGAAGGTCAGCTATTACGTGGCGGAGGACGCTTCCTGGCAGCAGGGAGATCTGTGCTGTCTGGAAATGACATCCCAGCTGGCCCGTCAGGAGAAGGATATTGAAGTAAAGGTCTACCCTATGGGAACATTCCTGGAGGCTCTTCAGTCTCAGGGCAAGATTCCGGCCGATCTGGAGGGGGACATCACAGCGCAAATCCTGAATCTGGAGACTGCCGGAGGGTATCAGGGAAGCTATACGGATACCGGAAGCGTAGATCCCCGGAAAGCGGACAATCTGTTCTGCATGGTATATAAGAATCGGAAAACCGGAAAAATCATGGGATATCATGGGGTACTGTTTGTGATTTGTCCGGCTATGCCTGTGGTGACGGGAACGCTCTATGCCTATGAGGATGGAAAGATGACATCGCTGGACGGCGATAAGACGGACGCGGCGCCTCAGTCAGGTTCCATGGTTTCTTACAGGCTGGGCCAGAATGGCGAAGGAAGCGCGGCAACAAATGTCAGCTATACGTATCTGCCGGAGCGGGTCAGCTATACATTGCCGGAAGGGTATTACGCCGACGGGACATATTACTATGAAATCAATGCCGATAATCGAATAGAGAAGATTGTGGAGGGCGCGTACAATAGTCCGGAAGAAGCGGAAGGTGCGGAGGATATTACCTCTGTCATTCTCCCTGCGAATAAGGACAAAGCTCCCTATGGATACAAAATCCAATATAACAGGGATATGGATTTCACCGTATTTTTCAAGAGTGGAACTTCCCATCAGTATACGGTGCGTGTGGTTGCAGGATCCTTCCCTTATGAGAACCAGCAGATTATTCCGCAGGACCGGGATCCCTGGTTTAATGTAACCGGTGCCGCAGGGTATGAAAAGGAGCAGCTCTATGTGGCGGAGAATCGGGAAGCGGTGGTTTTGGATACCTATTATTGGTATGGATATCAGACGATTTTCATCAATGATACCGGAGTGGATCTGAGCCGTCTGGCACCGGAATTTGAGTGTGCGGACGAAGATGTAGGTGTCTATGTGAGGAGAAAGCAGGTGTCAGGTGCGTCTGTCCAGGATTTCTCAGCAGGTCCTGTCATATACAATGTCTTCGTGGACAACAATCTGAGAAATTATCAGGTAAGCTTTGTGAAGAAGGAGAGTGGAAGGGCGAAGCTGTATGTGAATGGCCCCGGGGAACGGGAAGTCTTCCTGACGGAATATTTTGAAAACAGGCATGACATTTTGATTGCCAATGTGGGCGACAGGGAACTGACCGGACTGAAGGTAGAGCTTTTGGATGCTTCCAATATCAAGCTGGACGATTACTGGAAAGTAGGAGGCCAGGGAAATGATCATCTGGCTGCGTTTGACAAAACCGCCAGCGACAGCGAGTATGGAGAACTGATGAATCTGGCCAAGATTCGTCTGCTGCCTGACGGAGAGGGAGAGATCGCAGGAACCCTGCTGATCACTGCGGACGGGCAGGAACCTGTGCGGATCCGGCTCACAGGATATGCCCAGAATCCGAAGATTATAACGGAAGGGTTAGATGAGGCGGTAAAATATGTGCCTTATTCCAATGTGGTGGGCACAAACAATATGTATGAGTGGAACAAAGTCAGATTTTCTCTTGTGGAGGGAGAAGACGGTTCAGGAGCCCTGCCGGAAGGGCTGAGCCTGAATTCCTATACAGGTGAGATTTATGGCACCTCTCTGGAAGAAGGGGAATTTCCGATTACCGTGAAAGCGGATTACAGCAATTCCATGTTTGTCCCGTCTTATAAAGAGTTTGTGCTGCGGGTGAAGACCAACAGCAATGACAATGTATACAATGCCACGGATGAGAGTTACGAGCTGACTACCCCCATTGGTGAAGAGACCGCGGCAGATTCTCATGATTTCCTGTTGAAAGAGACCGGAGATCAGCTGTTTGTCTCACAGGGTGAGATGGGAGAGTTCGTGGCCCTGTGGCTGAACGGTGTCAGGCTGGAAGAAGGAATAGATTATACCAAAGAAAGCGGAAGTACAAGGATAACAGTTGCCTCTCAGATCTTTGCCAATAAGGTAGACCAGAGCGGAACCAATACCCTGGCCGCGGAATTCAGGCAGGGAAGCGAAGAGAGCGAGCAGTTCCGGGAACTGAGACGTACGGCACAGAACTTCCGAGTTGAGAATCCGGAGGAAAAGCCAGAAGAAAAACCGGGAGACAATACCGGAAATAAGCCGGGAACCAATCCCGGGCCATCCGAAGGTAATACCGGAAATCAGCCGGGAACAGGAGAAGGAAATACCGGAAATGGATCCGGAGGAAATGGCAATAATTCCGGGACCGGCGATGACACAGACGATACGGCAGGCGGTAGCGAAGAAACGAATTCCAATGCAGAAGACTCAGAGCAAAATGTAGTGACATTGGTGGTGCGCATGGTGAACCGGGACGGGAATCCGCTGGCCGACCTGGCTCTGGAAATGCATTCCACACCTCAGAGTGTCCGGACAAATCAAAATGGTCTGGCTGTGTTTACCGGTCTGGAGGAGGGAGAACATACTCTTTATGTGAAAGATGGAACTGGAAATATTCTGGCTTCCAAACCCTTTGTCCTTCGGTTCGGTGATACCACATCCTTGAGTGACAGTCAGGTTGTTATGCAGAAAGGAAGCATAGGTACACTTACCGTACAGTTTAGCGATGGAGAGTTGACGTTTGTAAATCAACAGGAGGGAGATATCTATCGGATGGTATCTCCGGCAACAGGGGATCCGTCAAGGCTGGCTCTGTGGATACTTCTGGCAGCGGTTTCCCTGGGGGCCTGTGTGGGAATGTATCTGTACAGGAGGAAGAAGGGGGCTCTGCCGCTGATACCGGGAGCCTGGAACCAATGGAGGAAGCGTAAAAAAGAATAGGAACTCCGAAAAAGGTTGCCAGAAAACAAATAGTCCTAAAACAGTGGAATCAGCGACTCGGGAGAGTCACTGGCTCCACTACGCTTGTTTCCCGCTTGTTTCCCACATAGATTTATGGTAATATAAGACCAGAAATGATATGGTATGTTTTCGAAACCATAGGAGGCAAATTGGGGACAGCAATGAAGGAGAAACGAAGGGCAGGAAAGACAGATAGAGGATTTTCCCTGTTACTTTCTATTAGTCTGGTATTCTGCATTCTTGGAGCAGTGGTATTTTTCGTATCAAAGAAGATCTCGATAGAGATGTCTGATGCGGCGGTTCAGAATCTGAGCGAGAGTTTGAATCTGATCAAGAGTACGATTGAAGCAATTCTCAATAAAGAGGCGGAATTTCAGAAGCTGATGGCGCAGGAGCTTGCGCTGGCGGCAGATCCGGAGGCACATCTGCAAGCGTATGCCGGCAGCCAGACAATGGTGAAGGTTTCTATAATATGGACAGGAGATACAGAGGGTGTCTCTGATAATGGGGAAGAATTCAGCGAGGAGGGACTGGACTTCTCTGCCGGCGGAATGGTGAACGGGGTGGCAGTTTCACAGTCTTATTTGAACCATATGGGCACATGGGCATATACTATGAAGTGTCCGGTGGTAAGGGATGGAGAGGAAGCGGCCATGCTCTATGTGGAATATATCTATGATTCTCTGGACAGATCTCTTCCAGCCGGATTTTACAATAAGAAGGCCATGCTGTATATCATGGATGCGGAGACGGAGAGGCTGGTTCTGAAGCCCAAAGGAATGGGGGAGCGGGATGCGGGGCATCTGAATCTGAAAGACTTCTACCGGGCAAATAATATCCAGGATGAGGAACTGCTGGAAGAGGTAAATGAGTACCTGAGAGCGGGTAGAAATATCATGTTCAATCATGATATCCGGGGGAAAGAGGCATTGAATTATATGTGGTCTGTGAATGATGGGACCATTTACCTGATCGGTTATGTGCCTGTGGAGGCAATTCAGCAGGAAGGCGCCACCGTGAATCATAATATTTTTATTGTGGTGGCGGTGATGTTGATTGCCTTTCTGCTGTGCTGTCTTCTATATTATTTCAATCAGAGACAGCAGATCAGAAGTCGAAAGGAACGGGATGAAGAGCGGGAAATCCACAACAGGCAGCTGGCGGAGGCGCTTCAGGCGGCCCAGGCAGCCAGCCATTCCAAGACCACATTTTTATCGAACATGTCCCATGATATCCGGACGCCGATGAATGCGGTGCTGGGCTTTACCACGCTGTTAGACAGGGATGCCGAGGATCCGGATAAGGTGAGAGAGTACACGAAGAAGATTATGGCATCCGGACAGCATCTTCTGAGTTTGATCAATGATATCCTGGATGTCTCCAAGATTGAGAGTGGCAAAGTCGTGCTCTCAGTGGAGGAATTCACCTTAAATGATCTGGTGTTATCCGTGGATGCAATCATCCGTCCCATGGCAAAAGCCAGAGAACAGAAATTCTATGTGACGGTAACCGGCGTAAGGCATGAATACCTTCTGGGTGATGAGACACGACTCAATCAGATATTGATTAACCTGCTTTCCAACGCGGTGAAGTATACACCGACGGGCGGGAATATCTGGCTCAGAATTATCGGACTCAAGCAGCGTTCCACTCAGTTTGAGCGTATTAGAATCGAGGTGGAAGATGACGGATACGGTATGACGCCGGAATACCTGGAGAAGATCTTTGACGCTTTTACCAGAGCGGAGAACAGTACCACCAATAAGGTGCAGGGGACCGGTCTGGGCATGGCGATTACCAAAAATATTGTGGAGCTTATGGGAGGTACTATAGACGTCTCCAGTCAGGTAAATCAGGGAAGCATTTTCCGGGTTGAGCTGGAATTCCGAATACCGGAGAGGCAGGCGGACA
>CAQUWW010000013.1:16915-22938 GCA_948896875.1 uncultured Acetatifactor sp.
GTTCTGGAAGGAAAGAAGGATTTTCAGAATACTGGCAGTGAATGGAGACCCGGAGAGCGGGGAGAATATACGGGCGCTTATGCAGGCCCAGGATGTGGAGGTAGTTACGGCAGAGAGTGTGGAGGAGGCTGTGGGGCTGGTACAGTCTTCCGGTATGGAGGAGCAGAAATATCAGCTTGTCTTGCTGGACTGGGATATACCGGATCTGGATGTCGTACAGACTGTAGGGAGAATCCGGTCAGTTCTGCCGACAGTGCCTGTCCTGTTTCTGACGGAATCTGAAGAAGAGGAAGATGCCCGGGAACTCCGGATGGAGAAGACGGAAAGTATGCCCAAACCTTTTTTCGTATCTGCATTGAAGGAAAAGGTGATAAAAATGCAGGACAGAGAAATGGCGGAGCATGACAGCGTAAAGGCTGACACCAGCAGCCTGGAAGGGATGCATTTTCTGGCTGCGGAGGATAATGAGATTAACGCGGAGATTCTGGGGGAGATCCTGTCCATGGAGAAGGCTTCCTGCGAAATTGTAGAAAACGGACAGATGGCGGTAGAGCGGTTTTCGGCTTCTGCTGAGGGCGAGTTCGACGCAATTCTGATGGATGTTCAGATGCCTGTGATGAACGGTTATGAGGCGACGAGGGCGATTCGTGCAATGGAACGTGGGGATGCCAGGGAGATTCTGATCATAGCTATGACGGCCAATGCGTTTGCAGAGGACGAGAAGGAGGCACTGCGTGCCGGCATGAATGTGCATCTGGCCAAGCCTGTCAATGTGGAATTATTGAAGCAGATTATACTGCAGCATATGGCGAAAAAAGACAGAAACGGTGCTGCATATAGGTGTGGAGAGGATGGAATATGAACTGGAATGGAGGAAGATATGTGACAAAAGTGGCTGCTGTCTGTTTGGCGTTTGCTATGGTGCTGGCAGCGACAGCCTGCGGGAAAAAGGAAAACGGTAGTAATCTGCTGGCAGAAGATAACGTGGAGAAGAGGGAAGTGATCCTGTTCAGCCCCATGGAGAAGACAGAGGCGGATACGTTTAATACGGCAAGGAACGCCACAGACAAGACAGTCATTATGGCGGAAGAGGAATTGGGTGTCAGGGTAAGTTATGTGACCTATACGGCCGAGAATTATCAGGATAAAACCTATGATGATGTGACCATGGACAGGGCGCGCAACAATATGGACGACATCTATCTGTTGAACCCTGACACCATCCAGGCATTGGGGGAGGAAGGGCGGCTGATGGATTTGTCCGGACTTGCCAGCGCAGAGAATCTGCGGGATGTGGTAAAGACAGCGAATGTAGTAAATGGAAAGCTGGTGGCGATTCCCCAGGAGGTGGTGGCCTACGGCCTGTTCATCAATAAGGACATGTTTGATCAGTATGAGCTGGAGCTGCCGGAGACACCGGAGGAGTTCCTGGAATGTTGCCGGGTATTTAAGGAGAATGGAATCGAGACACCGGTGGGAGCCAACAGGTGGTGGCTTGAGACTTTTGTTCTGGCCCAGGCTTTTGCGGATTTATACAACGGAGGAAATACGGAGGCAGAGATTGCCGCTTTAAACAGCGGGGAAAGTAAATACAGCGATTATATGCGCCCGGGTTTCGAGTTCCTGCAGGAGATGATTGACAAAGGATATATTGATGCCGGGAAGGCATATGTCAGCGAGGCAATCGAAGGAGAAGGCGCGGATTTCCTGGCACAGAAAACTCCTATCGTAATGGCTTATTGGGGAGCGGCGAATACGGATACTGCTTATGGCAACCCGGATTTTAAAATGCTGGTAATCGGATTTCCCAGCAGCAGAGGACAGATGCCGGTGATGCCAATGACAGGCTTCGGCGTTGGCGCGGAAGCGAAGCATGCGGAGGATGCCATGCGCACACTGGAAGTGATGACCTCTGATGAGGCTCTTCAAGTGTATGCAGAGACCAACAGAGTGATTTCCCCGTCAAAAAATGTGGAGGTGGAATGTATCCCGGCGCTGAAGCCGTTAAATGACAGGATTCAGGAGAACATTTATGTCCTTGGCGCCAATGCCGGAATGAAGATGGAGCAGTGGGGCAATACCTGCCTGGTGGTGCGGGAGCTGTTAAATGGCGCCACGGTGGAGGAATGTATGGCGGAGTTTGACAGACTGCAGGAGGAGAGCATGGGTCCGGACAGGTAGAGTTGCCGGTTCGCTGTGCTGCCTGTAGAAAAAAGCGCAACAGTTCAGACAGGTTCAGAACTGTTGCGAAAAAGCTGTGACTGAAAAGTGCTGGTCTCAATGATTCAGGAGAGTCTCTCCAACAGCTCAATTTTCATATTGTACAGTTTCTGTGACAGGTCCACGTAGACTTCGCTGGGATTGACAAGGCGTTTTGTCTCTTCCCACAAAGTATCCAGTTCTTTTTGACAGTAAGTCCGGATGTCCATGACCTTCGGCGAGGTATAGCAGCATTCCCCATTTTTGAAGATATGCTCCATCAGAGGCCGCAGGCGGTAGGTTCCGCCCTGCAGCCTTGTCTTTTTCCAGGGCTCGGAAGGGTCGAACAGCTCCAGATCGTCGGTTTCCCGATATTCTTCATCTGCAAGACAGATCAGATCGGCTTTGATTTTTCCACTTTCCTTATCATAGATACGATAAATTTTTTTGTTGCCGGGATTGGTGACTTTTTCGCTGTTTTCGGAAAGCTTGATTTTGGGGACAAAGTGTCCGTCCCGGTCACGGATGGCCGCCAGTTTGTAGACACCGCCGAAGGACGGATTGTCCTTGGAGGTAATCAGGTTGGTGCCAACACCCCAGGAGGTAATGGCTGCGCCCTGGGCTTTCAGACTGTCAATCAGATATTCGTCCAGATCGTTGGAAGCCGAGATGATAGCATCCGGGAAACCTGCCTCATCCAGCATTTTCCGGGCTTTTTTGGATAGATAGGCCAGGTCGCCGCTGTCCAGACGAATGCCGTAAAAGCTTAGAGGAATACCGGCCTCCCGCATTTCGGTGAAGACCCGGATGGCGTTTGGAACGCCGGATTTCAACGTATCATATGTATCCACCAGCAGGATACAGGCGGAAGGGTACATATCCGCATAGGTCTTGAAGGCGGTGTATTCGTCCGGAAAGCTCATGATCCAGCTGTGGGCATGGGTGCCCTTCACAGGGACATCAAAAAGCTGTCCGCACAGGACATTGCTGGTGCCGATGCAGCCGCCAATGATGGCCGCCCTTGCCCCATAGGTACCTGCGTCCGGTCCCTGGGCGCGGCGCAGGCCGAACTCCATGATGCCGTCTCCCTTTGCCGCATAACACACCCGAGCCGCTTTGGTGGCAATCAGACTTTGATGGTTGATGATATTTAGAATAGCCGTCTCTACCAGCTGTGCCTCCATAATCGGTGCAATGACCTTCACAACAGGCTCTCTCGGGAACATAACACTGCCTTCGGGGATGGCATAGATATCGCCGGAAAACCGGAAGGTACTTAAGTAATCCAGAAAATCAGGCTGGAAGATACCCAGGGAAGCTAGATAATCAATGTCTGTCCGGTCAAAGTGCAGCTCTTTAATATACTGAATCACCTGCTCCAGTCCGGCGGAAATGGCATAGCCTCCGCCGCAGGGATTGGTACGGTAAAACGCATCAAAGATAACGGTCTCATTGCGGTCCTTGTGATGGAAATAGCCCTGCATCATGGTGAGTTCATATAAATCTGTCATTAAGGTAAGATTTTGTCTGTCCATATTATTTTCTCCTCATTTTAGTTCCGTGGATATCCTGACAGGCCCAAATCGCGGGGATAAATTATCAGCCGCAAAGTGCAGCGTCTGAAAATTTATCCGGGCCAGTCAGGATATCCACTGATTTTAGTTCCGTGTCTGCCAGTCCAGTACCATATCCGGCAGAGAAGTTCCGGCCGAGCTTCGTCCGCAACTTCTCTGGGCACTGTACTGGCAGCCACTGTTTTTAGTTCCGTGGATATCCTAACAGGCCCAATTCCAGGGATAAATTTCCAGCCGCAAAGTGCAGCGTCTGAAAATTTATCCGGGCCTGTCAGGATATCCACTGATTTTAGTTCCGTGTCTGCCAGTCCAGTTGTTTTTATCATCATATACCTCAAGGGGAGAAATTGCAAATGAAGAAAGAAAAAATCCGGGAAAATTTGGGAAAATTTTGAGGAAAATCAATTTGGAAAAAGTTGACTTTGATCGGTATCTGTGATAAACTGAATTTCTTGCGTCAGCGAAAAAACGGTGTCAAAGGCACTTTTTACCTTCGGTATCCGCTGGCAAAATCCAGCGGAGCCAGACCGACTTGGCAAGATATGATGCTATGACTCATTGCACAGTATAACTACCAGGAGGAAGCAGGAATGATTGCGATGGAACATGTATGCAAATCGTACAGGATTGCAAAGAGAAACGCAGGGTTCGGTGAGGCCTGCAAATCATTTTTTCACCGGAAATACGAAGTGATTCAGGCACTTGACGATGTAAGCTTTACCATTAATGACGGAGAGATGGTGGGCTATATCGGCCCAAACGGAGCGGGGAAAAGCTCCACAATCAAAATCTTAAGCGGAATATTGACACCTGACAGCGGAGACGTCTTTGTGGATGGAAGGATTCCCTATAAGAACCGAATCCGGCATGTGCGGGAGATCGGCGTTGTGTTCGGCCAGCGCTCCCAGCTGTGGTGGGATGTTCCTGTCATAGATTCCTTTGAGCTGTTGAAGGATATCTATTCGATTCCCCAATTTGAATATAAAGAAAGTCTGGAAGAGCTGACGGAATTGCTGAGTCTGGGGGAGCTGCTGCGTTCTCCCGCAAGGCAGCTGTCTCTGGGACAGCGAATGCGGTGTGAGATTGCCGCTTCTCTGCTGCATCGGCCCCGCATTCTGTTCCTGGATGAGCCAACTATCGGCCTGGACGCCGTATCAAAGCTGGCTGTCAGGGAATTCATTCTGCGGCAGAACAGAACCCACAAAACTACGGTAATCCTCACCACCCATGATATGCAGGACATCGAAGCCCTGGCCAGCAGGATTCTCCTGATTGGAAAAGGGAAAATTCTCATGGACGGTACCCTGGAGGATATCAGAAAAGGCGGCGACAATATTGATGAGACGGTGGCGGAGCTGTACCGCTCCTTAGACATATGAGAAGGGGGAACAATATGAAAAAATATTTTTCCTTCTTTCGTCTGAGATTTGCCATGGGCCTGCAGTACAGGGCGGCGGCGCTGGCGGGAATTGTCACACAATTTGCATGGGGATTTATGGAAATCATGGTGTTCCATGGGTTTTACAGGGCGGATGCGTCGGCGTTTCCCATATCTTTTTCGGCCACTGTCTCCTATGTATGGCTGCAGCAGGCCTTTCTGGCATTGTCTGCGGTGTGGATGCTGGAAAATGAAATCTTTGATTCCATCGTGGACGGAAACATTGCCTATGAACTCTGCAGACCTGTCAATATTTATAACATGTGGTATTCCAGAAACACGGCAAACCGTTTATCCAGAGCAGTGTTACGATGCTTTCCCGTCCTGCTGGTGGCCGCGTTGGTCCCTGCGCCCTATGGGATGAACGGGCCGGCCAGTCCGGGACATTTTCTTCTGTTTCTGATTACTCTGTTGCTGGGGCTGGCGGTGACAGTGTCCTTTAATATGCTGATTTATATGCTTACCTTTTTTACCATATCGCCACAGGGGCTTCGGATCTTTTTCATGTCCACCATGGAATTTTTCTCGGGAGCAGTGATTCCTCTGCCCTTTTTTCCGGATAAGGTGCGACAGGTGATGGAACTGCTGCCCTTTGCCTCCATGCAGAATGTGGCGCTGCGGGTTTACAGCGGAAGTATGAGCGGAGACGAGATGCGCAGAGCAGTGTTTCTCCAGGTATTCTGGCTGATTGTGGTGACTGGGGCCGGAAAGCTGCTCTGCCGGGTGGCGGAAAAGCGGATCACGGTACAGGGAGGTTGAAGGGAATGAGAAAAATATGGAAAGCTGTTGGTTTGTATATGCGGTATGTGTCC
>CAQUWW010000013.1:22948-46778 GCA_948896875.1 uncultured Acetatifactor sp.
CCATGAATGTCAGATGTGTGATGCAGTACAAGACTTCCTTTGTTCTCACTGTGGTGGGGCAGTTTATGGTGTCCTTTACTGTTTTTCTGGGCATTTTTTTCATGTTTCAGAGATTTCCACAGGTGGAGGGCTTTACCTACAGCGAGGTGCTGTTGTGCTTTTCCGTCATGCTGTTGGAGTTTTCACTGGCGGAAATGTTTGCGAGAGGATTTGACGCATTTTCCGGCATGGTGAGAAAAGGTGAGTTTGACCGGGTTCTGGTGCGGCCAAGGAATGAGATTCTTCAGGTGCTGGGAAGCAAGTTTGAACTGACCCGAATCGGAAGGATGGTACAGGCTGTCGTGATGTTTGTGTATGGAATTGCAGAAAGTGAAGTTCGGTGGAGCTTATCCAAAGTGCTGACAATTCTCTTTATGCTGATAGGGGGAACCGCAGTTTTTACCGGCCTGTTTATGATTTATGCCGCGTTGTGCTTCTTCACGCTGGACGGGCTGGAATTCATGAATGTGTTTACGGACGGGGCAAGGGAATATGGGAAGTATCCTATCGGAATCTATGGTAAAAAAATGCTGCTTTTTACCACTTTCATCATTCCCTATGCGCTGGTGCAGTATTATCCCCTTCTGTATGTATTGGAACGCCGGACGGAGAGGATCTTCATGTTTCTGCCTTTGCTTGCCTGCTGGTTTCTGCTGCCGGCGCTGCTTCTCTGGAAGTTTGGCGTACGGCATTATAAATCCAGCGGGTCGTGAGGCGTGGGATTTTATGGGGATTCCTTGTTGGCGGGGGTGCGATGTTTTACGCAAAATACCTGTTTTGTGCAGGGGACGATGCGGGGTTCTGCCTTGATTGGTTTGGGGGTGGTGGAAACCATAATGATATCGAAGTGAAATAAATGTATGGATATGCTAATAGTTTAGACAATGGGGGTTTTGCTTTGTGATGTTCAGTAGATGGATATCGTAATGCAGAACCTCATACTTTATCCCGTTTCATGCGGTTAGTATAAACAATCCTATACATGGCTTAGTCCTCCAGCATTGCTGTTACCGCAGCCTCACCGCTCTCAAAAGGGCCATGTAGATTTTGACGATTTCGACTGTCAGAAATCGCCTGTGCAAGAGAGGAAGGAATAGTTTTATGTCCAACGGAAAAGGGAATCCCGTTATCGGGTTTGGAGACATCCAGTTCGCCGGACATCAGCTTTGGCAAGAGTGTTGAACTCTTCAAGTTCCTCATTAGATGGAAGTACAAAAGATAGGTCATGATTTGCGCTTATCCCCACGAGGCACTTTCGTTCCTTTTGATCCAGCAACCATGAAAGTGAAGAACTTGTTGGCATATAGTGTGCTGAATAGGTACGCCGCATATTGAGGTTGAACTGGTGTGAAGCAAAGAACATCGGTTGAGCAGCCGCATCCGGTCTCACAGTAGACAATCTTTTTGAAATAAGGACGAATATTAGAAATCAAGGTATCCACTTATGACAAGCGGTGGTCTGCTGCGTAGTTAACCTCAGTTGCACCAGCCTTTCCCGACAGCATATTTTCCGTTGAGAAGTAAGAGTTGATATCCAGATCAGAAACAGCCACTCTGTCTCTGGAATACGAGCAAATATCCGAGAGTCAAGTCTGATTGTCGTTCAGGATATCGAGCAGTTCACGAGGAGTTACAACAAATGGTTCCTTCGGGAAATGTTTGATATTGCCTGTGACGAGGTACGTGTTATCATCACGTTTTTCGAGTACTACCTCATAAAATGGCAGATCCTTCACATCCGGTAGTATGATACCTGATGATGACGGGTCAACCAATATACCGTATTTTTCTACAGCGGAGAGCAGGTATTCGATTGTGTTTCCAGAGAATCCAAACTTCTTGCGTGAGAGAACTTCTCTGTATTCTTTTGTGATCACATTGCTATAAACAGGAATGATTTCCCCACTGATCACTTTGCTCATAACCTGAACCGTGGCGGTGTCATCCTTGCCTGAGAGCAATGCAGAAACGAGCACATTTGTATCGATGACTGCGTAGCAGATCATACCTTATCACCACGCGCAAGACCAATTTCCTTGTTGATATCATCAAGACTCATATCTGCAACGCCGTTTTCTTTAGCCTGTGCTCGCAGGGCATTGAATGCTTGCATTGCGCCTTCTCTGGTGATATCAGTTTCAGGAGATGATATTTCAAAAGGTATCCTGCGCTGCCTGACAACGGCTCTTGCGAATACGTTAATTGCAGTGGTAGCATTCATACCGAAGTCCTGGCATAAGCCGTCAAACTGTTTTTTTAATGTTTCATCCATGCGGACGCTGAAAGTTGCCTGTGCCATAATCATGCCTCCTTTATGTCTTTTTCTAGTATATGTGAAAAAGTGCAAAAAGTCAATGATAAGAACCTAAGTGGTGCGTCTGGGTTCGTATTTGCCAAAATATGGTTCCTCTTTTATTATAAACGCTTTCACCAGTATCATTTACCGAGTCTGATTGCCCGGTCAAGAGCCATCACGGTGGCAACCGCGCCTTCTATCTTCTCTGTGGATTTTTCCTTGTCGGGCTTGATATTACCGGAAGAGTCTGTCCGCACATAAATATTATCCATCATCCAACGAAGCACCGGCTGTCAAAAGAGATGACAGAGGTTTATAAGGCCGGGGATGAAAAGGGATTGTCTATGGCAGAAGAGTCCGCAGTATATAATGCAGAAACAAACGGATGTGGATGCGGTGATAAAAGCAAAACTGGTTCAGGCAGGATTCTATGATCAAAAGTCTATTTATAGGCTTGACAAACGAAAAAGCAACAGGCTATAATGACATAGCATAAGAAGAAAAATCACAGACAGGAAATGCCATGACGAAGAGAGTAGCTGTCCGGAGAAAGCAGCAGCGAGCCGGCGGGGGTGGGAGACCGGTGCAAGTAGACAGACAGTGAAAATCACTTTCGAGCAGTCAGGACCAAAGGCGGAATCCATATCCGGCCCGGTAGCCCTGAACGAGGTTCCCCCGTTACGGGAAAGCGTATACCTTCCACTCAGGAGGGCTTTTATATGAGAGCTGGCAGCCGGTGTGCAGTATGTCATTTCGGCAAGACCGTGTTATGGAGCCGCGAACAGGAACAGAGAGCCGGAGATGGAAGCGTACGATGTAACAGGTGGTGAAACGAAAGCAGAAGCTTCGTCCTTTTACGGACGGAGCTTTTTATGCACAGGCCCGCATAAATGTGAAAAACCATATAGGCAAGTTTTTTACATGGAAGTTTGCCGCTAAGGCGGCATGCGGGCCGCGCGAGTAGGGGAGAAGAGCATTCCCCCACTCGATTCCGCAACCACCCGGACAGTACAGAGAAGAAAGGAATGCGCCGTCCGGGTGGCTGAGGAACTTAACCTCACGAGCGATAAAGTATGCCGCCAGTTTGTGGCATCTGCCGCCGGTGAGTCAGGTCATATGGCAAATGGGAAGACCGAAAGTATGAACAGTAGAAAGGAAGAAAGGAAATGTACAAACAGGTTTCTGCCAGCTTAAGCGTAGTGGAACGTGAGAAAGAGGTTGAGAAGTTCTGGAAGGAAGAGGATATTTTCAGGAAAAGCATGGAAAGCCGGAAGGAAGGGCCGGTGTATACTTTTTATGACGGCCCGCCCACCGCAAATGGCAAGCCCCATATCGGTCATGTGGAGACTCGTACCATCAAGGATATGATTCCCAGGTACCGCACCATGAAGGGGTATATGGTGCCCAGGAAGGCGGGCTGGGATACCCACGGGCTGCCTGTGGAGCTGGAGGTGGAAAAGCTTCTGGGACTGGACGGCAAGGAGCAGATTGAGGAGTACGGTCTGGCGCCTTTTATTGACAAATGTAAGGAAAGTGTGTGGAAATACAAGGGCATGTGGGAAGAGTTCTCCGGCTCTGTGGGCTTCTGGGCCGATATGGACAATCCTTATGTGACCTATGATGACAATTTCATCGAGTCCGAGTGGTGGGCGTTGAAAACCATCTGGGACAAGGGCCTTCTGTACAAGGGATTTAAAATTGTGCCCTATTGTCCCCGTTGCGGTACCCCCCTTTCCAGTCACGAGGTGGCGCAGGGCTATAAGGCGGTGAAGGAGCGTTCCGCGGTGGCCCGCTTCAAATGTGTGGGGGAGGAGGCTTATTTCCTGGCCTGGACCACCACGCCCTGGACGCTGCCTTCCAATGTGGCGCTGTGTGTGAATCCGGAGGAAACCTATGTAAAGGTGAAGGCTGCGGACGGCTATACCTATTATATGGCCCAGGCTCTGCTTGACACGGTGCTGGGCGGCCTGGCGGAAGAGGGAAAAGCGGCTTACCAGGTGCTGGAGACTTATAAGGGAACGGATCTGGAGTATAAAGAGTATGAGCCTCTGTTCGCCTGCGCGGGTGAGGAAGCAAACCGTCAGGGGAAGAAGGCCCATTATGTGACCTGTGATAATTACGTCACAATGTCGGACGGTACCGGTATCGTGCATATCGCTCCCGCCTTCGGTGAAGACGACGCCAATGTGGGCAGAAAATACGACCTGCCTCTGGTACAGTTTGTGGACGGGAAAGGACATATGACGGCGGAGACACCCTATGAAGGGAAGTTTGTGAAGGATGCCGACCCGGAGATTTTAAAAGATCTGGACAAGGAGGGCAAACTGTTCTCCGCACCGAAATTCGAGCATGACTATCCCTTCTGCTGGCGCTGTGATACGCCTTTGATTTATTATGCAAGAGAGTCCTGGTTCATCAAAATGACGGCGGTGAAGGACGACCTGGTGCGCAACAACAAGACCATCAACTGGATTCCGCCTACCATCGGCGAGGGACGTTTCGGCAACTGGCTGGAGAATATCCAGGACTGGGGCATCTCCCGGAACCGTTACTGGGGCACACCGCTGAATATCTGGGAGTGCGAGTGTGGGAATATGGAGTGCGTTGGCAGCAGGGAAGAGCTGAGCAGTCTGTGCGGGGACGAAGCGGCGGGAAAGGTGGAGCTGCACCGGCCTTATATTGACGAAGTGACCTTCCCCTGCCCGAAGTGCGGCAAGACCATGAAGCGCGTGCCGGAGGTCATCGACTGCTGGTTTGACTCCGGCGCCATGCCTTTTGCACAGCATCATTATCCTTTTGAAAATAAGGAAGTGTTTGAGCAGCAGTTCCCGGCGAACTTCATCTCCGAAGCAGTGGATCAGACCAGAGGATGGTTCTACTCTCTGCTGGCGGAATCTACCTTGCTGTTCAACAAAGCGCCCTATGAAAATGTTATCGTGCTGGGGCTGGTAGCAGATGAAAACGGCCAGAAGATGAGTAAGTCCAAGGGCAATGTGGTGGATCCCTTCGAGGCGCTGGAGGCTTATGGAGCGGACGCTATCAGGTGGTATTTCTATACCAGTGCGGCGCCCTGGCTGCCGAAGCGTTTTTCCGGCAAGACAGTGCTGGAAGGCCAGCACAAGTTCCTTGATAAGCTGTGGAATACCTATACTTTCTTCGTACTGTATGCGAATATCGACGGGTTTGATGCGTCAAAATATACATTGGAATACGATAAACTGCCTGTCATGGACAAATGGCTTCTCTCCAGACTGAACACGGTTGTGGGAGAGGTGGACGACAATCTGGACAAATACCGGATTCCCGAAGCGGCCAAGGCATTGCAGGATTTCGTGGAGGAGATGAGCAACTGGTATGTGCGCCGGAGCCGTGAGCGCTTCTGGGCAAAGGGTATGGAGCAGGATAAGATCAATGCTTATATGACCCTGCACACGGCCCTGGTGACAGTCTGCAAGGCGGCGGCACCTATGATTCCTTTTATGACAGAGGCAATTTACCGGAATCTGGTGTGCTCTTCTGATTCATCCGCGCCTGAAAGTATTCATTTGTGCGATTTCCCCACGGTGGAAGAGGCATATATTGACAGGAAGCTGGAAGCCGATATGGAAGAAGTGCTGGAGGCTGTGGTGCTGGGCCGTGCCTGCCGAAATGCGGTCAGCATCAAGAATCGTCAGCCCATCAGCAGGATGTATGTGAAGATGACGGGGGAAGAGGGCAAGGCGGCTGCTCTGGACAGCTTCTACACGGAGATCATCGAGGATGAGCTGAATGTGAAGGAGGTTGTGTACACCGAGGATGTGCGGGACTACACTACCTATACCTTCAAGCCTCAGCTTCGCACCGTGGGTCCCAAATATGGAAAACAGCTTGGCGGCATCCAGAAGATGTTGGCTTCTCTGGATGGAAACGCGGCCATGGATCAGCTGAATGCGGAAGGGAAGCTATCCTTTACCGTGAATGACACGGAAGTGGAGCTGACAAAGGAGGATCTGCTGATTGACATGACTCAGAAGGCCGGTTATGTGTCCCAGGAGAACGGGAAAATGACGGTGGTTCTGGATACCAATCTGACGGAAGAGCTGGTGGAGGAAGGCTTTGTCTATGAGCTGATCAGCAAGATCCAGACCATGCGCAAGGAAGCCGGCTTCGAGGTCATGGATCACATTGGGGTATCCGTCAATGGAAATGAGAAGCTGGCAGGGATTGCTTCCCGTAATGCGGAGACCATCTCCGGAAAGGTACTGGCGGAAGAGATGACAGCCGGCGCTGACTTTGCCGTGGCAAAAGAGTGGAATGTGAACGGAGAAAAGGTGACCATTGCCATCGAGAAGAGATAGAGATAGGAAATTTCTGCAAAAAGAAGTTGGAATGACAGCAAAATTTTGGTATAATAAAAAAGATGTTTCTAAAAAAAGAGACGAAAGGAGAAAAAACGTGGAAAATTTGAATGTGACAGATTCAGCCGAACTGGAAAGCAATGCCTGTGCCGCCTGCATAGAGAATGTGGCAAATGCCGGAAGCACTGTTGCAGAGAAAGCGGAGGAGAAGCCCGTATTTGATAAAGAACTGTTCAAGAGAAGTATTCTTTATAATGTAATGAATATGTATCGCAAAAATCTGGAGGATGCTACTCCACAACAGATCTTCCAGGCAGCCTCCTATTCTATCAAGGACAGAGTGATCGGCAACTGGATGAATACCCAGAAGGCTTATGAGAAGGAAGATCCCAAAATGGTCTATTATATGTCCATGGAATTTCTGATGGGACGTGCTCTGGGCAATAACATGATCAATCTTCAGGCCTATCAGGGGGCAAAGGAAGTTCTGGAGGAGCTGGGACTTGACATTAATGTGATTGAGGATCAGGAGCCGGATGCCGCATTGGGCAACGGCGGCCTGGGGAGGCTTGCAGCCTGCTTCCTGGATTCCCTTGCCACTTTGGGATATCCCGCTTACGGCTGTGGAATCCGGTATCGTTACGGTATGTTCAAGCAGGAGATTCGCGACGGCTTCCAGGTGGAAGTACCGGATAACTGGCTGGCGGACGGCAACCCTTTCGAGCTTCGCAGACCGGAATATGCCAAAATAGTAAAGTTTGGCGGACATGTTTCCATACAATGCGATGAGAATGGAAGGAGCCGTTTTGTGCAGGAGGGATATCAGGCAGTGAGAGCCATTCCCTATGACATGCCGATTGTGGGGTACGGCAATGGCATTGTGAACACTCTGCGTATCTGGGATGCGGAGTCCATGGGCGGCTTCCAGCTGGATTCCTTTGACAAGGGCGATTACAGCAAGGCTGTGGAGGAGGAGAATCTGGCCAGAAATCTGGTGGACGTGCTTTATCCCAATGACAATCACTATGCGGGCAAGGAACTTCGCCTGAAGCAGCAGTATTTCTTCATCTCTGCATCCGTGCAGGAGGCAGTGGAGAAGTATATGAGAAAGCACGATGACATTCATCGTTTCCCGGAGAAGGTAACGTTCCAGCTCAATGATACCCATCCCACGGTGGCCATTCCCGAGCTGATGCGTATCCTGTTGGATGAGTACTATCTGGGCTGGGACGAGGCTTGGGATATTACCACCAGAACCTGTGCCTATACCAATCATACGATTATGGCAGAGGCGCTGGAGAAGTGGCCCATTGATCTGTTCTCCAGACTGCTTCCCAGAATTTATCAGATTGTGGAAGAGATCAACCGCAGGTTTGTGCGGCAAATTGAACAGAAATATGCCAATGTTTATAATGTAAATGTCCAGGAGAAGATCCGCAAGATGGCGATTCTGTACGACGGACAGGTGAAGATGGCGCATATGGCCATTGTGGCAGGATATTCTGTGAACGGCGTGGCCAGACTGCACACGGAAATCTTAAAGAGCGAGGAGCTGAAGGACTTCTATGAGATGTTCCCGGAGCGTTTCAATAACAAAACAAACGGTATCACCCAGAGACGTTTCCTGCTTCACGGCAATCCGCTGCTGGCAGATTGGGTTACTTCAAAAGTAGGAAAGGGGTGGATCACGGATCTGCCGAAGATTGGCGGATTGAAGAAGCTGGCCGAAGATCCGCAGGCCCAGAAGGAATTCATGGAGATCAAGTACCAGAATAAGCTTCGTCTGGCAAAATATATCAAGGAGCATAATGGGATTGATGTGGATCCCAATTCCATCTTTGACGTACAGGTGAAACGTCTCCATGAGTACAAGCGGCAGCTGATGAATATTCTGCATGTAATGTATCTGTACAATGAGCTGAAGGCCCATCCGGATATGGAGTTCTTCCCCAGGACCTTTATCTTTGGAGCAAAGGCAGCCGCCGGTTATCGCAATGCGAAGCTGACCATCAAGCTGATCAATGCGGTGGCGGATGTGGTGAACAGCGATGCCGCTATCAAAGGAAAGATCAAAGTAGTGTTCATTGAGAACTACAATGTATCCAATGCGGAGATTATCTTTGCGGCTGCAGATGTATCCGAGCAGATTTCCACAGCCAGCAAGGAAGCTTCCGGGACGGGCAATATGAAGTTCATGCTCAACGGCGCTATTACGTTGGGAACACTGGACGGTGCCAATGTGGAAATTGTGGAGGAGGTGGGCAGAGAAAATGCCTTTATCTTCGGTCTGTCCTCCAATGAAGTCATTCATTTCGAGAACAACGGCGGCTATGATCCCATGCAGATTTTCAATGCGGATGCGGATATTCATAAGATAGTGACGCAGCTGATCGACGGGACCTACAGTTCTGATAAGGAATTGTTTAAACCTCTGTACAATTCCCTGTTGAACACATTGTCCACATCAAAGGCAGATACCTACTTTATTCTGAAGGACTTCAAGTCCTATGCCGAAGCACAGAAGAAGGTGGAAGCGGCTTACAGAGACAGTACGGGATGGGCAAGGAGTGCTATCCTGAATGTGGCCTGCTCCGGCAAGTTTACTTCTGACAGAACCATCCAGCAGTACGTGGATGAGATCTGGCATCTGGATAAGGTAACTTTATAATAGTTTCTGTCATGATGCAGGACTGTTCTGTTAAGAAGGAAAAAGAGACGGTTAAAACCGGGAGAAAGAATGAATTTTTATAAAAAAGTGAGTTCACGAGGGCGTGCAAAATGGCACGCCCTTATGACCATACTGATAATTTCGGCAGGCTGTCTCCTGACAGGCTGCGGTGGAAAAACCGAGAATTCCAGGAAACAATGGGAGAAACACATAGAGGAGGAAACGCTCTATCTGGAAGGCTTACAGGAAGAATACACTTTACTGTTTCTGACAGACACCCATGTGGTGATCAGAGACGAAGAAGCTTCGGGTCAGGCTGCGGAGAATGAAGAAGTCCGTTACTCCATGTTTGTAAATGAGGAGGGGGTATCCGCGGCGGAGCAGTTTCCGGAATGGATACAATATGCCAATGAACAGAAAGTGGATGCGGTACTATTCGGCGGAGATGTGATCGATACGCCTTCCACAGCCAATATACAATGGCTGAGTAAGCAGCTGGAGCAGCTGGAAATGCCGTATCTCTATGTCAATGGCAATCACGACTGGACTTATCCCTGGGAGTACATGACCGAGGCGGGAAGGGCTGCTTATCTGCCCTTGTTGGAGCCCTTCATGCAGGGAAACACAGCATTCCAGACGCTGGACTTCGGCGGGTTTCTGGTCGTGGGGATAGACGACAGTACGAACCAGGTTGACGGAGAGGCGTTGCGGGAATATGAAAAAGTTGTCCAGGAAAAACGCCCCATGATTGTTATGGCCCATGTCCCTTTTATGACCCAATCCACCCTGTCAAAGGCCAGGGAGGCCTGGAACAGCCCTGTGGTTATCGGGGCCGGTAATTTCGGGGGAATCTATCCCAATGAGGAGTCGGAGAAATTTATGTCCCTGATCACCGCGTCAGACAGCCCTGTGGAGCTGATGCTGGCAGGACATGTCCATTTTTATGACAGAGATGTCATAGAAGGAGAAAAAAATGTGTGCCAGGTGGTAGGCGGCGCAGGATACCAGGGCAATGCGGTGCTGCTGCATATTGTTGGCACGGAAAATTAGGCAGAAATGGATTGGAAACAGTAGGTGCAGGCATTGCACCGCAGGCAGCGGAACTGGAAAACAGCAGTCCTGTGGTACAATGCCCGGAAGAATTTACGGACGCATTGGCGGCCGGGAATTCTTCCCTGAGATGGGCATTGTACCGCAGGCAGCGGAACTGGAATAGGAGGATTTTACATGATTGAATTGTTACAGGGCGGCGCATATCTGGTGAATGGCAGGGAACTCATTGCCGATGGGCCGGAGGCGGAGCAGGCTGTCTACAGCAGGACAGGCCAAAGGGCGACAAAGGAAGAAGCGGCGAAGCAGACCATCAGTTACGGGATACTGGAAAGCCACAATACTTCCGGTAATATGGAGAAGCTGAAAATCAGATTTGATAAGCTGACAAGTCATGACATTACATTTGTGGGCATTATACAGACTGCAAGGGCCTCAGGACTGCAGAAGTTTCCAATGCCCTATGTGCTGACCAACTGCCACAATTCTCTCTGTGCGGTGGGCGGTACCATCAACGAAGATGATCATATGTTTGGATTGTCCTGTGCGAAAAAATATGGCGGAGTCTACGTGCCGCCTCATCAGGCAGTGATTCATCAATATGCCCGGGAGATGCTTTCCGGCGGCGGACAGATGATACTGGGTTCCGATTCCCATACCCGCTATGGGGCTTTGGGGACTATGGCTGTGGGAGAAGGCGGACCGGAACTGGTGAAGCAGCTGTTGAATCAGACCTATGATATCAACAGGCCGGAGGTTGTCTGTGTGTATCTTGAGGGAGCCCCTGTCAGAGGTGTGGGGCCGCAGGATGTGGCGCTGGCTATTATAGGAGCAGTCTTCAAAAACGGATATGTGAAAAACAGAGTCATGGAGTTCGTGGGCCCCGGTGTGGCATCTTTGAGTGCCGATTTCCGTATCGGCATCGACGTTATGACTACAGAGACCACCTGTCTTTCCTCTATCTGGGAGACAGACAGGGAGATTGAAGAATTCTATGAGATTCATGGGCGGAAAGAGGACTACAAAGAGCTTGTGCCCGGGGCAGTGGCATACTATGACGGCGTGATTAAAGTGGATCTTGCCAAAGTACGTCCCATGATCGCCATGCCTTTCCACCCCAGCAATACTTATACGATAGAAGAATTGAATGCCAATCTTCCGGACATTTTGGATGAGACGGAAAAACGTGCAAAAGTGAGCCTGGACGGAGCGAAAACCATAGACGGCACGCCTCTGGAGCTTCACCTGAAGGATAAAGTGCGGGATGGGAAACTGCTGGTAGAGCAGGGCATTATAGCAGGGTGTGCCGGCGGCGGATTTGAAAATATCTGTGCCGCGGCGGATATCCTGAAAGGAAAATCCATCGGTTCGGACAGCTTTACCCTCAGCGTATATCCGGCTTCCATGCCCGTGTATATGGAGCTGGTGAGAAACGGCTGTGCCGCGGCCCTGATGGAGACCGGCGCCATCATGAAGACGGCATTCTGTGGTCCCTGCTTCGGCGCGGGAGACACCCCTGCCAACAATGCGTTCAGCATTCGCCACTCCACCAGGAATTTCCCCAACCGGGAGGGAAGCAAGCTTCAGAACGGCCAGATTTCTTCCGTGGCCCTGATGGATGCCCGCTCCATCGCTGCCACCGCGGCCAACCGGGGCGTGCTGACCGCCGCCACGGAATTTGACGGGGAAATCGGAAAATATAAATACCACTTTGACAGCAAAATATATGCCAACAGAGTGTTCGATTCCAAAGGGAAAGCAGACCCGGATGTGGAGATTCAGCTGGGCCCCAACATCAAGGACTGGCCGGAGATGGGAGCCCTTCCGGAGAATCTGCTTCTGCAGGTGGTCAGTGAGATCCACGATCCGGTTACCACCACGGACGAGCTGATTCCTTCCGGAGAGACTTCCTCCTACCGCTCCAATCCTCTGGGACTTGCAGAGTTTACCTTAAGCCGCAAGGATCCGGAGTATGTGGGCAGGGCAAAGGAAATCCAGAAGGCGGAGAAAGCCCGCATGGCGGGAGAGCATCCCTGTCAGGTGCTTCCTGTGTTAAAGGAGTTGATGGGCGTGATCAAACAGCAGTATCCGGAGACCAATCATTCCAACACCGGATTTGGCTCCACTATTTTTGCAGTGAAGCCGGGAGACGGCTCGGCAAGAGAGCAGGCTGCTTCCTGCCAGAAGGTGCTGGGCGGCTGGGCCAACATCGCCAATGAGTACGCCACAAAGCGGTATCGTTCCAACCTGATCAACTGGGGTATGCTGCCCTTCCTGATCGAAGAGGGAGAGCTGCCTTTCCGGAACCTGGATTATCTCTTCCTTCCGAATATCCGCAGAGCCGTGGAGGAGAAAGCGGATACGATACCTGCCTGCGTTGTGGGGAAAGACGGGCTGAGGGCTTTCACATTGCGGCTGGGTGAGCTGACGGACGAGGAGAGGCAGATTATATTAAAGGGCTGCCTGATCAATTATAATCGGGTATCGTAAGGAGAAAAATGGATTTTAACGAACTCGCAAAAATAGAAAACGAAAGCGAACGTGTAAACAGAACATACGACATCTTCAATGAAGACAGCAGGCTCAACCATTCAAAAGCGGCACGAGTCGAATTTCTGACTACCGTTCACTATATAGAAAAATACCTGAAAGAAGGCGACAGGATACTTGATATTGGCGCAGGAGCAGGTGAATACAGCCTCTATTTTGCCCGCAGGGGATATGAAGTATCGGCGCTTGAGCTTGCTGACGCCAATGTTGCTGCTTTCAGAAAAAAGCTCAGACCCGAAGATCAGATCGACCTTGTTCAGGGCAACGCGCTTGATCTGACTCGTTATGCGGACAAGTCCTTTGACATTGTCCTTCTCTTCGGTCCGCTTTATCATTTGAAAAGTGATATGGACAAGCAGAAATGTATCAGTGAGGCAAAACGAGTCTGCAAGGATGGCGGCAAGATTTTCTTTGCCTTTATTTCCAACGACTTTGTTTTTCTCACTGAGCTTGCATACGATGGGAATTACTTTTCAAACGGCGATTACGACAAGGAAACCTTCAGGCTCAACGATTTTCCCTTTGTGTTCCACACGGTTGACGCCGCAAGAAAGCTCCTTTTTGACGGTGGTATCAATGTATTGTATGAAGTCGCATCTGACGGAGCAAGCGAGCTTTTGGCGGAGAGGATCAACGAAATGAGCGACGAGGACTACGCACAGTATCTCCGTTATCACTTCTATATCTGTGAAAAGCCGGAGCTGCTTGGCATGACGAACCATCTGCTGTTTGTGGGAGAAAAGAAATGAAATGGTCGAATGGCCATCGCACTTAATAAATTTCACATATAAGGAAAAGGAGAGATTATGGAATTCAACAAACAAGTATCAAACCCCATGCTGGTGGGTTCTATCGAGCTGATGAAAGAGGAGGATACACCGCAACACCGCAATATGTTTGTGGGTGAGCTTCTGAAGGCAGACTTACTGTCTCCGGCCATCGTAGACCCGGCGCCTTCGGAGGACGCGGAGGGCAAGCTGACCGTCGCGCCGGGTAGTAAAGTCCAGTTTCCTATGCTGAATACGCCGGACGGCGCCAGGTTTTTCATGGCGTTCACGGACAGGACCGAGTATGAGAAATGGCAGGAAAAGAATCAGAAATTTCCCACGTTTGCCTTGAAGATCGATGAATATGCCGCCATGGTTCTTCGCAGAGACGCAAAGGGCAACATCTGCCCGGCGCTGGGAATTGTAATCAATCCTTCCGGCGCAAATCTCATTGTGCCCAGGGAGATGCTGGCCGGAATCATGTCCGCAAAGGCGGCCCAGGCGAAGCAGGCGGCGGAAAAACGGAAACAATAGGAAGTTATTGCCCGTAGCTTCTAAAGAAAGACTATTTTGTGTCGATATATTTAATACAGGAAAGCAGTATGGCCGACTGCTGCCGAGTAAAACATATATGGACACCACGGATGGTATTTATGCAGGGAAAGGATTTTTCTGCCTGAGTACCATTTTTTTATGCCGCTGATGCGGTGTCCGCTTCCAGCCCGGAACTGGGGCAAGGGGCGGCAGAGGGACAGGAGGGAAACCATAAAAAGTTCTGTGGGGAGGGAAAATCCTTGTCAGGGACGACAGGAAATTCAGGCGATACAGAATGGGTGGACATAAAGGAGTGAAAGAGGATTGAAGATCGATTCCAGTACAGTGGGAATGGAGTCTGCCAGAAGTTATCGGTCGACTTCCACTACATTCAGGCGTTTTGCCATATTGAATTATCGACAGGAACTGACTGGCGGAAATGGCGGGCTGCACACGGCAGTGGGCGGGAATACGGCAAATGCCGGCCAGAATGCAGGCAATGCCGGAACTACAGCAGGAAATGGAGGAAGCACTGGCACAAGCTCGGGAAATAGTGCGGGAAAGGCAGATCCTACCGGTAAGGCTGACAACTCTGACGGAGGCAGCGGAGAAGCAACCGAAGGGCTGGCAGAACAGAATGCGGCGGCGCTTCGAGACTGGCAGAGCCGCCTGCAGACATCAGGTTCCAGTGTGACAGTCAGAAGCTCCGCCAGTCAGACCCTGGCCAATATTCGCCAGACTACCATACGTTATATATTTGATCTTTTGTTTTCGGCCAGGAGAAACCGGCTGAATCAGTGGATGCAGAATAACGGCATCCAGACCGTAGATAACCAGGCCTCTGCAGGCTGGCAGGAGGGGCAGCAGGGATATACGGGCAATTCCGGAGGAGTATATGATCAAAATGGCTTTCAGAAACTGGAACCGGGAACACGTACCCAGACACTGAAAGTGCTGAATTACAACCAGGCAGTGATCCAGACAGAGGCCGAGTCCACATCATTTTCCACAGTAGGTACCGTGCGCACCGCAGATGGCCGGGAAATCAATTTCAATGTGAATGTGGGCATGAGCCGTTCGTTCCAGCAGTACTACGAACAGGATCTGCAGTTGATGTCCTTTACCATGTGTGATCCCCTTGTGATCAATTTGGACACAGATGTGGCGGAGCTCTCCGACCAGACATTTTATTTTGATATCGACGGGGACGGGGAGAAGGATGAAGTATCACAGCTGGGAAAAGGAAGCGGTTATCTGGCTCTGGACAAAAACGGGGATGGTATGATCAACGATGGAAGTGAGTTGTTCGGCACCTCAAGTGGCAACGGCTTTGCAGATCTGGCAAAATACGACGAAGATGGAAACGGCTGGATAGATGAGAATGATGCCATCTGGGATAAGCTGAAAATCTGGTGTAAGGATGAGAACGGAAATGACGTGCTCTACCGCCTGGCTGATAAGGGAGTGGGTGCTATCTGCCTGCAGAATGCCGCCACGGATTTCACCCTGAAAGGGCAGGAGGGTCAGACCAGAGGCGCCATTCGGAACACCGGTGTATTTTTATATGAGAACGGCAGTGCAGGTACGATACAGCATGTGGACGTGGCGAAGTATTATGCACAGGCGTAAGAGGACAGGTGGAAAATGAGCTGGAGATTATAAGGTCTCCAGCTCTTTCTCTGTCTCCAGCATCCGTTCCAGCAATGTCTCCTGGCTGTGCTCTTCCTCATCCAGCCGGGACTGCAGTTCCATGAGCTTTTCATAATCCGAGCTCAGAGAGGGATCCAGCAGCTGCAGCTGTAATTCGGCGGTTCTCTGTTCGCTGGCAGCCAGCTGTGCTTCGTATTTCTCCAGCTGTCTGGTCAGGCGGGATTTGACCTTACCCGGATTGTTGTAAGTCTTCCTGTCGAAGACATCTGCCAGGGTTGGAGCAGTGGTTCCGGACTGTCCGCTTTCTTTGGTGGCAGGTCTGGCGGCGGAAGCATTTCCTTTTCCTGCGCTGCCCGGATTGGCAGAGCCGGTTCTCTTTGCTTTTTCCACCAGATATTCTTCGTAGGGCCAGGGATATTGAGTGACCGTGTTCCCCTCAAATTCCAGAATGCCTGTGGCAATCTGACGGATAAAATATCGATCGTGGGACACGAACAGGACAGTACCTGAAAAGGCTGTCAGCATTTGCTCCAGAGCTTCTTTTCCCACAATGTCCATGTGGTTGGTAGGCTCGTCCAGAATCAGCAGATTGGGTCTGGTCTGGAACATTTTACATAGAGCCAGGCGTACCTTCTCGCCGCCGGAAAGCTGTCCCATTTTCTTTTCCACTTCTTCCTGGGAAAAAAGAAAACTGCCCAGAGCGCTTTGAACCTGTTCCCGCACCAGCCTGGGATATTCCTCCCAGAAATTCTCCAGAACGGTCTGTTCCGGGTCCACGGGGCCTTTCACTGCCATCTGCTGGTCAAAATATCCCCACTCCACATTGGTGCCAAACGAAAAGCTGCCGCTCAACGGTTGGAGAATACCGGTAAGAGTTTTCAGCAGGGTGGATTTCCCGATGCCATTTTCTCCGATGATGGCGATGCGATCCCTTTTGCGCAGGGCAAAAGAGATCTGACACAGCTGACTTTCATAGCCGATCCCCAGATTTTTGGCGGTCAGGACTTCCGTATAACTTTCCAGCCTGGGCTCAAAGAGAGCATGAAAAGCCTTCGTATCAAATCGTCTGGGCTTTTCGATTTTTACCATATGTTCGATGACCATACGTTTGGATCTGGTGGCGGCCACCTTGCTTGGGGTGTTCTTCCATTTCTCAATCCAGTCTGTGAGCCGCTTGATTTCTTTCTGCTGCTCCTCGTAATCCTTTTCCTGTTTGGAAAGCGCTTCGGCTTTTTGCTTCATGAAGGCGGAATAATTGCCGGGGAAGCGGCGGATTCTATGGTATTCGATTTCATAGGTTACATCAATGACCCGGTCCAGGAACATCCGATCATGAGAAACGATGACCACGGCCCGGTCATAATTTTTCAGATACTCTGCCAGCCATTCTATGGTGGGCAGATCCAGATGGTTTGTGGGCTCGTCCAACAGCATAATGTCGGGGCGGCTTAAAAGCAGCTTAATGAAAGCCACCTTGGTCTGCTGGCCGCCGGAAAAACTGCCGATGGGACGGGACAAATCCTCCAGAGGGAAACCGAATTTCTGGAACATAATCTCCATATCCTGACGCCAGGTATATCCCCGGAGGGACTCCATTTCCTTCTGAAGGCGGTCATACTCATTCAGAAGGACTTTCCCGGAGTCGGACTTGAGCTGCTCTTCAATTTCTTTCATTCTTGTCTCGCAGGCAAAAATAGGGGCAAAGACTTTTTTGATCTCTTCCTCCACGGTGACGGAGCCGTCTGTGAAACTGATCTGGCGCAGGAATCCGATCTGCTGTTTCCCGGACATGGTGATGCCGCAGCTTTCGTCGCTGTCCGGATTACTCATCTTGATGTCTCCTGTGATCAATTTCAGCAGGGTCGTCTTACCACAGCCGTTTCTGCCTACGATAGCTATTTTTTCGCTGTCGTGAATTTCGAAGTTCACATCTTCCAATATGGTATTCGCACCGTACTGTACCAGCGCGTGTCTGATCTGGTATCTCATTTTTTAAATCTCCAATATCTGAATTCCGTACGCTTTCGGAAGGCTGTACTTTTACAACAAAACCGCGGCGCAAGAAGCCACGGCTTTGAAAAGTGTATTGTTCGAGCCTTGTTCAGGCAATGTTTATCGTAACATAAGTAAGACAGATGTGCAATAGCAAAAAACAGCATGCATAATTCTTTTTTGACGGGGCAAACTGATAGCGAGCAAAACAAAAGCGCTTACGAAAAAGAAAGGGAAAGCAGCTATGAGAAAGAATAGAAGGAACAATACCAAGAAAGAACGTATTATTATGATTGCCTCGTCCGCATTTGTATTATCGGCGCTGACAATGACGGGGATTTACATGAAGTCGAACAATGCCGAAAAGCAGGATGACGGCTACATGATTGACTTTACGGCTATGGAGGATAACGCCCAGGATAAGTTTCAGGAAATCGCCGGAAACCAGGAAACAGAGATTGAGAATCAGGCGGAACCAGAGGATTCGGTAGACAATCTGGTCAATGATATTGCCAGGGAAATTGACAATCTGGAGGATGATCTGGATTATCTGCCTATGGAGGTGGGCTCCGGCCTGGTGACCATACCGGGGTTGACGGATGGGGTGCAGGAGGAGGCTGTGACACAGAATGAAATGGAGAAACCGGAAAAAGGAACGGATGCAGTCGTTTCACCCTCTCCTTCTCCTTCGCCCTCTCCGGAACCGACAAAGGAGCCTGAGGCAGAACCGGCAGAAGAGAACAGCGAAGACAAAGAAGTTATTTCACGAACTTTGCATTTTGCGGAAAGCGACGGCCTGCAGCGTCCTGTGAGCGGTGAGGTATTGATTCCTTTCAGCATGGACAGTAGTGTGTATTTCTCTACGTTGGATCAGTTTAAATACAATTCCGCGCTGATGCTGGCAGCTGCGCAGGGTGATACCGTCAACGCCTGTGCGGAAGGGAAAGTCATTGCAGTGTTTGAAAATGAAGAGATTGGACATGCAATCACTATGGAGCTGGGAGATGGCTACCAGATCACTTATGGTCAGCTGGAGAATATGAATGTTACTTTGAACAGTTATGTGGACCGGGGACAGGCCATTGCCACAGTGGCGGCACCCACAAAATATTACAGTGTGGAAGGGTGCAATCTGTATCTGAAACTTACCGCAAATGGTACGCCTGTAGATCCGGAAGCTCTTTTCCGGTAGAGGAGACAGGAAGGATATCAACAGGCAACAGGGATTGCAAAGATTGTAACCATGAGCCGCTTAAGAAAGAATGGACAGGTTCGCACAGGTTACGGAAAGGCATGGAAGGGTAGATGTATATTATCGGCAGATTAATCAAAACCATGGCCGGTGCGGATATACAGAACGGCTATCTGCATATTGAGAATGGAAAGATAACGCAGGTGGGAAGACGGGATGAAGCATCATTTCATCCCGCTTCTCATGAACGGGTGATTGAAGTGCCGGAAGGTTTGATCATGCCGGGTATCATAGAGGCCCATTGTCATATGGGAATTACCGAAGAGAAAAAGGGAATGGAAGGAGACGACTGCAATGAAACCGTGAACCCCATCACCCCTTATCTGCGGGCCATAGATGCCATCAATACCATGGACGCAGCTTTTGACGATGCGGTACGGGCAGGCATTACTTCGGCAATGATCGGCCCGGGAAGCTCCAATGTGGCAGGAGGGCAGTTTGCATTTCTGAAGACCAGAGGACGCAGGGCGGACGATTTGGTGGTCAAAGCTCCGGCGGCCATGAAAGTTGCTTTCGGGGAGAATCCGAAGGTAAATTATTCCGGTCAGGGGAAAAGTCCTTCTACCAGAATGGCCATTGCGGCAATGCTGAGAGAAGAGCTGTTCAGGGCCCGGGCCTATTATGAGAAGAAGAAAAAAGCGCTTGAGGCCGGCGAAGATTTTGAAGAGGATTTTACGCTGGAATGCTGGATTCCGGTGCTGGAGAGAAAGATTCCCCTGAAAGCACATGTGCACAGGGTGGATGATATCTTTACGGCCATCCGAATCGCCAGAGAATTTCAGCTGAAAATGACCTTAGATCATTGCTCGGAAGGGCATTTGATAGCGGAAGAGCTGGCGGCGGAGGGCTTTCCTGCTATTGTGGGACCAGATCTGGCCAGCCGAAGCAAGATCGAGGTGCAGAATATGGCTTTTAAGACAGTAGGAGTCTTAAGCCATGCGGGTGTCATGACTGCCATCACCACCGATCATCCGGTCTCTCTGATTCAGTCCCTTCCGCTCTGTGCCGGACTGGCTGTAAAATCCGGTCTGGATCTGGAAGAAGGCTATAGGGCGATTACGATTCATCCGGCGAGGATCTGCGGTGTGGCGGACCGGGTTGGCAGCCTGGAAGTGGGAAAGGATGCCGATATTGCTATTTTTACCGGAAATCCCATGGAAGTGTTCACCCGGACTTTGTACACTATTATTGACGGACAGGTAGTGTACGAGGCCGGAAAGGAGTAAAAGATAAGTATTTGCATCCGCAGCATTCTATGATAAAATGACCTTGTGTCATGCGCCGGCGATAAGCTGAATACTTATCAATAAGGAATATTTGCCGTTCCTGTAAGGACAGGACGGCGGATACATAAGGAGAGACGAAGAGATGAAAATTGTGGTTCTGGCAGGAGGAAGCAGTACGGAGCGGGATGTGTCCCTGAGCTCCGGAGGCATGATTTATAAAGCATTGAAGCAGAGAGGACATAAGGCAATTCTGCTGGATGTCTGGCTGGGATATGCGGGGGACATCGGGAGAATTTTTGAACAGGAGACGGACTGGGCCGCCCAGGTGAAGGCGGTGTCGGAGGATGACCCGGACATAGAAGCCATTAAGGCCATGCGCAGAGACGACTCAAAGAGCTTCTTCGGCCCAAATGTGCTGGAGCTCTGCAAAATGGCGGACTGTGTGTTCCTGGCGCTGCACGGCGCAAACGGAGAGGACGGCAGGATACAGGCCTGCTTTGACTTGCTGGGAATTCCTTATACGGGCGCGGACTTCGTGGGTTCCTGCCTGGCAATGGACAAAGGAATTACGAAAGACATCTTCCGGACCTGGAATATTCCGACTCCCGCGGGAATCAGGTTGAAAAAAGGGGAAAGGGAAGAGAAAAAGGTTCCCTGTCCCTGCATCGTAAAAACCAGCTGCGGCGGCTCCAGCATAGGGGTTTATATAGCAGGCGATGACATAGAATACGAAAAGGCAAAGGAAGAGGCCTGGCGGTATGGTGATGAAATCATTGTGGAGCAATACATAAAAGGAAGAGAGTTCTCCGTAGGCGTCATAGACGGAAAGGCACTGCCGGTGATAGAGATGGCCCCCAAGGAGGGATTTTACGATTACAGGAATAAGTATCAGGCAGGAACCACCATAGAGACCTGTCCGGCACAGATTCCCGAGGAGAAAAGCCGTGAAATGCAGGAAATCGCGGAGCGGGTATTCCGTGGGCTGCGGCTGAAAAGCTATGCCCGCATGGATTTTGTGATGAGCGTTCAGGGGGAAGTCTACTGCCTCGAGGGCAACACACTGCCGGGCATGACACCCACCTCCCTGCTTCCCCAGGAAGCTGCGGCCGCAGGGATGGACTTCGGGGAACTGTGTGAGAAAATCCTTCAAATGGCTCTCTGATGCATGTTCGCGGAACTAAAAATAAGAAAGGACATAGCCGAATATGATGAATTTTACCTTGAAAGAAATAGCCCGGGCCTGCGGCGGAGAACTTGTGCTTCGGGGAGGCGCAGGGGGAGAAGACAGCTGCGTCAGCTCTGTGGTGATTGACTCCAGGCTGGCCCAGGCCCGGGGCGTCTTTATTGCGACTTTGGGAGAGCGGGTGGACGGACATAAATTTATTACAGATGTATTCTCCAAAGGAGCCGCCCTTGTGATAACCCAGAAGACACCGGAGCAGGTGGAGGCGGAGCATGGATGCAAGGCATCTGAGTGGGGCAGTTACATTCTGGTGGCGGACACACTTCAGGCCCTGAAGGATATGGCGGAAGCCTACCGGAGAAAGCTGTCTGTCAAAATTGTGGGAATTACCGGCAGCGTTGGCAAGACCAGCACGAAAGAATTTATCGCAAGTGTGCTGGCTGAGAAGTATCGGGTCCTGAAGACGGAGGGGAATTTTAATAATGAAATCGGCGTGCCGCTGACACTTCTGCGCATCCGCCCGGAGCATGAGGTGGCGGTGGTGGAGATGGGAATCAGTGATTTCGGAGAGATGCACCGGCTGAGTAAAATGGCCCGCCCCAATATCTGTGTGATGACCAATATCGGGCAGAGCCATCTGAACAATCTGAAAGATCGAGACGGGATTCTGCGGGCAAAATCAGAGATTTTTGACTTCATGGCCGAGGACGGGGAAATCTGTCTGAACGGAGAGGATGACAAACTGGCGGCGCTGAAAGAGATAAAGGGACATATTCCCCATTTCTTCGGACTGGGGACGGATTCCGGGGAGGAAGTGTCCGTGACGGATATTGTGGGCAAGGGCCTGGAGGGAAGCGACGCCGTGCTTGTGATGAAGGGGGCGAAGGGAGAAACCGTCAGGCAGCAGATTCACATTCCGTTGCCCGGCAGGCATATGGCGCTGAATGCGGCTGCTGCGGCCTGTGTGGGCAGGCTGTTTGGTCTGAGCGGAGAGGAGATTGCCGCCGGAATCGGGAAGGCAGGGCTGATGACAGGGCGGACCAATGTGATACGGCTGCCGCGATATACGCTGATTGACGACTGCTACAACGCCAACCCGGCCTCCATGAAGGCCGCCATTGATCTGCTTGCCCTGGCGGACACCACCAAAGTGGCGATTCTGGGGGATATGCTGAACCTGGGCGAGAACTCTCACAGATATCATGAAGAAGCCGGCAGTCATGCGGCGGCTTCCGGTATCGAGCACATTCTCTGTGTGGGAGAGGAATCCAGGCATATGTTCTGGGCCGCGGCAAACAACGCGGAGGAAACTACGAAGATTTCCCATTATCCCGACACGGAGACTCTGTTACGAAGTCTTTCGTCGGACAGTGGGGAACTGGTGCCTGAGGGGAGTACCGTGCTGATCAAGGCGTCTCATGACATGGGATTTGTGAAGGTGCTGGAGCTTCTTAGGACAGCTCTGTGAAATCCACAGACAAATCAGGATAAATATTGACCCGAATTTTATCATGGAAGGTATAGGACCTGACGTCAAACGCATTCTGTTCAAAAAAGTAGACGAAAACAGTCTGATTTTTGGGATTTACAATCCAATATTCCCGTACCCCGGCGTCTGCATATAAATTCAGCTTGCGGACATAATCGTGACTGGAAGTGCTGGGAGAAACAATCTCAATAATCCAGTCCGGGGCACCCGAACACCCGTTGTCGGTAAGCTTTTTCGGATCACATATGACGCTGATATCAGGCTCTACAATCGTTCGTTTGTCATCGAACAGTTTGACGGCGAAAGGAGCCGGATAGACTTCACAGGAACCGGCTTTTTCCTGAATGTAATTTCCGATGAGGATATGCAGAGCGGATAATATCTTCTGATGGATACGGCTGGGTGCCGCCATGGAATAAAACTGGCCGTTAATTAATTCTGCCCGGACCGTTTCAGGCAGATTATAATAATCTTCTTCCGTATAGTATTTTGTCTGTGCTAATTCCATAATTGAATTCCTTTCCTTTGGATGAAGCAAAAAACGGTTAGATTGTTTTTATCATAACATGAAAATGCCGGCTTTTCTATTCTAAAAACATTTTTAACAAAAAAGTTTTTAAACAAAAAGGGCAGCCGGCAAAATAAGATTTATAAAATCTTAACCTATTTTATTCTCGTTTATGAGAAAATAAAGGGTAATTATAAAAATGCCGAACCAAACGGAAATCAGACGTTACAATTTACGGCAAGGCCGTGAACTATAACGATCAGACCAGCGAGGCGAAAGGGTATCAGGC
>CAQUWW010000014.1 GCA_948896875.1 uncultured Acetatifactor sp.
CTGAAGGAAATACGGTTCTCAAGCTGCTGTGCAATATTTTCCGCCACCAGCTGTGCATCTTTATCAGGTCTCTTAATCTCCTTAATGTCAATCAGGACCTTCTTATCTGTCATTTTGGTCAGTTCTGCTCTGGTAACCTCGATTTCAGCTCCACCCTTACCGATAATCACGCCAGGCTTTGCGGTATGAATGATTACTCTGATTCTGTCAGATGCTCTCTCAATCTCAATCTTGGAAACACCGGCACTGTATAATTTCTTTTTCAGGTACTTTCTGATCTGAAAATCTTCTACAAGATAGTCTGAAAACTCACCTTCAGCGTACCATCTGGAATCCCATTCTTTAATAACTCCGACTCTTAAGCCATGAGGATTAACTTTCTGTCCCATTTATTCGTCCGCTCCTTTCCCTACTCCCTCTCATCCAGCACAACAGTAATATGGCTTGTTCTCTTCTCGATTCTGTAAGCCCTGCCCTGTGCTCTGGGGTGAATACGCTTCATTGTAGGTCCCTTATTTGCATAGCACTCGGCAACATAAAGATTTTCTCTGTTCATACCGTTGTTGTTCTCGGCATTTGCAGCGGCCGACTCAATCAGCTTCTTAACCAGACCGGAAGCATATCTGGGGTTATATTCCAAAATAGCAAGGGCTGTCTCCACATCTTTGCCCCTGATGGCATCCAGTACAAAACAAGCCTTCTGTACAGACACTCTTGCATAAGATAACTTTGCTGAAGGTCTGGTGTCCTTCTGCGCATTTCTTTCTCTCTTAATCTGACTTCTATGCCCTTTAGCCATAGATTTTTACCCTCCTTATCCTACTACCTTACCTTGGACTTCTTCTCGTCCTTGCCATGACCGCGATAGGTTCTGGTAGCAACGAATTCACCAAGCTTATGGCCAACCATATCCTCGGTAACATATACAGGCACATGCTTTCTTCCGTCATGAACTGCAATCGTGTGTCCCACAAAAGAAGGGAAAATTGTAGAACGACGGGACCAGGTCTTGATAACCTGCTTCTGTCCTGAAGCATTTAAAGCATCTATTTTCTTTAACAGGCTTTCATCTGCGAAAGGTCCTTTTTTAAGTGATCTAGCCATTGTCTTTCCTCCTCATCTATTTGATTGCCTTGCCGTCACGTCTTCTTACAATCAATTTGTTGGAAGACTTCTTAGCCTTACGCGTCTTATAGCCAAGAGCCGGCTTACCCCAGGGGGTACTGGGACCGGGACGTCCGATACCTGTCTTGCCTTCGCCGCCGCCGTGAGGATGATCATTGGGGTTCATGACAGAACCGCGCACCGTAGGACGAATACCCATGTGACGCTTACGTCCTGCCTTACCGATATTGATCAGATTATGATCTCCATTTCCCACAACACCCACGGTTGCACGGCACACCAGGGGAACCATTCTCATCTCGCCGGAGGGAAGACGCAGTGTGGCATATTTCCCTTCCTTTGCCATCAGCTGTGCGCTGTTGCCTGCCGAACGAACCATCTGTCCGCCTCTGCCGGGATACAGCTCCACATTATGCACCTGTGTACCAACAGGAATCTCAGACAAAGGCAGGCAGTTTCCGATTCTCACTTCCGCGTGAGGACCGTTCATAACCTTCATTCCGTCAGTCAGTCCCTGAGGTGCAATAATATAAGCCTTCTCACCATCTTCATAACAGATCAATGCGATATTGGCCGATCTGTTGGGATCGTATTCGATACCCACAACAGTTGCCTGAATATCATCTTTCTTTCTCTTAAAATCAATGATTCTGTATTTCCTTCTGGAGCCGCCGCCGTGATGTCTCACGGTAATCTTACCCTGATTATTACGTCCTGCGTTCTTCTTCAGAGAAGTGCACAGGCTTTTTTCGGGTGCATCCTTTGTGATTTCAGCGAAATCAGAGCCCGTCATATGCCTTCTGGAAGGTGTATAGGGATTATATTTCTTAATTCCCATTTTTTATATCTCCTTTTCTATGATTCTTTGCGCGGCTTTTCCCGCCGCATACCTAAATCCGAACTTCTTATTACAGGCCTGTAAAGAGCTCGATATCCTTGCTCTCCTCCGTCAGCTTAACAATCGCCTTCTTGGTCTTCGCTGTCTTGCCTGTAACCAGTCCCCGTCTCTTATTCTTGCCCCGGCAATTCATGGTATTGACACGTGCAACCTTTGTTCCTTCGAACATCTTCTCCACAGCTTCCTTGATCTGGGACTTATTTGCTTCCGGATGAACCAGGAAGGTATATTCCTTCTCCGCCATGCCGGCCATGCTCTTCTCGGTAATCACCGGTTTGAGGATTACGTCATAGTATTTGATATCTGCCATTATGCGTACACCTCCTCGATCTTCGCTACGGCGTCTTTGGTCACAACCACCGTCTTTGCCTTCATAATATCATATACATTAATTGTATTTGCCACTGCGGTATTCACATTCTGCAGATTTCTTGCGGACAGCACCACGTTGGTATCATTCTCGCCAATGACTACCAGGCCATTGCTCACTTTCAGATTGTCCATCACTGCCACGAATTTCTTAGTCTTGATTTCATCAAGCTTCAGCTCGTCAAGCACAATCAGGTTGCCCTCCTGCACCTTGCTGGTCAACACTGATTTTAATGCCGCTCTCTTTTCTTTCTTGTTAATCTTGAAAGAATAATCTCTTGGAACAGGAGCAAACACTACGCCGCCGCCTTTCCACTGCGGTGCTCTGGTAGAACCCTGCCTTGCATGACCGGTTCCTTTCTGCCTCCAGGGCTTTCTTCCGCCGCCGGACACCTCGGCGCGGGTCTTCGCCTTCTGAGTTCCCTGACGCATATTCGCAAGGTGTTGTACAACTGCCATGTGTACCAGATGCTCGTTTACTTCAACGCCGAATATCGCATCATTCAATTCAATCGTACCGACTTCCTTGCCTTCCATATTATAAACAGATACGCTTGCCATCTGAATTGGCCCTCCTTTCGCTCGAATTAGCTTTCTACCTTAACGGTTTCTTTGATGGTTACCAATGCCTTCTTGGGCCCGGGCACTGAACCCTTTATCAGAAGCAGATTCTTCTCCGAATCCACTCTCACAATCTCAAGATTCTGAACAGTCACCTTTACACATCCCATATGACCGGGCATTCCCTTTCCCTTGAACACACGGCTGGGGGATGAGCACGCACCGTTGGAACCCTGATGGCGATGGAACTTGGAACCGTGCTTCATAGGTCCTCTGTGCTGGCCAAGTCTCTTGATGGCGCCCTGGAAACCTTTTCCTTTGGAAATTGCAGATGCATCAATCTTGTCGCCTTCCGCGAAGATATCAGCCTTGATTTCCGCTCCCAGAGAATATTCTTCCGCATTCTCAAATTTGAACTCTCTCACATATCTTCTGGCGCTTACGCCGGCCTTTTTGAAATGACCCTGCTCGGCCTTATTTGCTCCATGCCTGTGGATCACTTCCTTCTTACCACCTGCATCTTTGTTCGTAATTCTCTCCTTCTTCTCAACGAAGCCAACCTGCACAGCGCTGTATCCGTCGTTCTCCGCCGTCTTGACCTGCGTCACCACACAGGGACCTGCCTGAAGAACCGTTACCGGAATCAAAGTGCCGTCTTCGCCAAAAATCTGGGTCATTCCGACTTTTGTCGCCAATATTGCTTTCTTCATTTTTCCTCTCTTTCTGCCCTTAAGGCTTCATCTACATAGCGGACCACGCAGTTACCGTTGCGTCATAACCGCAGGACGCGTCATCCGCGTCCTCTCCCTTTTGGGACGTGTTCTTACGTCTAAGTAGAGGTCAAATTCAAATCGGTCATCCGATTTGAATTGTTTATTTGGTTCTCATTTTAATATCAATGTATACACCTGCAGGCATCTCCAGCCTCTGAAGTGCATCCACTGTCTTCTGGGTAGGCGCAATGATATCAATCAGTCTCTTGTGGGTTCTCTGCTCGAACTGCTCTCTGGAGTCCTTATACTTGTGTACGGCTCTCAGAATCGTCACAACCTCTTTTTTGGTGGGAAGAGGCACGGGGCCGCTTACCTCCGAACCGGTTTTCTTTACAGTCTCGATAATCTTCTTTGCAGAAGCATCCACCAGCTGATGTTCATACGCCTTCAGGGTAATTCTCATTACTTGACTTGCCATAAAAAAAGTCGCCTCCTTTTCGCACTTTTAACGAAATGAAAATACAGATTTTCATTTTAGTACGACAAGCGGTGACTGTACACTCTCCCGTGTGTGTCCTGATTTCTTACGCAACTTTCTCGAATTCCGGTCTCACACTGTCTCTGCCTGTTTGCAGACCCTGAATTGGTACAGTGACTTGTCGTCAGTTTTGTAACTTGACATTCGCTCCACGGAAAACCCGCCTGTCATTGCTGGCAGCCGGCAACCTCACGCTTCACAGCTATCATGCCACAGCGTTTATTAGTATACATGGAAATTCCTGACTTTGCAATATCTTTTTTCCCTATTTTGTATTTTTTTTGTATTTTTTTCAGTACAATCCCAGGGAACCATTTTTTTATTGAAGTCTCTCTCTTCCAATGGTATAGTTACTTCATAGAAGAAAGGATGACTATTATGTGGATTGCAGATCATTGGAAAGACTACGAAGTGCTGGACGCCTCCGGCGGGGAAAAACTGGAAAGATGGGGACGCTATATTCTGGTCCGGCCGGATCCCCAGGTCATATGGCAAACACCCCACAGTCACAATGGGTGGAAGCAAAAGAATGGTCACTACCATAGAAGTGCAAAAGGCGGAGGAGAATGGGAGTTCTTCCATTTGCCTGACGAATGGAGTATTTCCTATTCATTGAATGCGGAAACGGCTCTGACCTTTCGTTTAAAGCCTTTCAGCTTCAAACACACAGGGCTTTTCCCGGAGCAGGCGGTGAATTGGGAATGGTTCTCCGACCTTATCCACCGCCAGTCTTATCCCGAAGGCAAACCTGTCAGAGTATTAAATCTCTTTGCCTACACCGGCGGCGCAACACTTGCGGCCGCTGCAGCCGGCGCTGCCGTCACTCATGTTGACGCCTCAAAAGGTATGGTGAGCTGGGCAAGAGAAAACGCCCTGGCCTCCGGCCTGGAAAACGCGCCCATCCGCTGGCTGGTGGACGACTGTGTCAAATTCGTGGAACGTGAAATAAGACGGGGAAATAAATATGAGGGCATCATCATGGATCCTCCCTCCTATGGCCGTGGTCCAAAGGGTGAAATCTGGAAAATGGAAGAGAATATCTGGACATTTCTCCAGCTGACCACACAGCTTCTCTCCAAAAATGCTCTGTTTTTCCTGGTCAATTCCTATACCACAGGCCTGCAGCCGGCAGTTCTTTCCTATATGATGCACACTGCTATTGTAAAATCCTTCGGCGGTCATGTACAGGCACAGGAAATCGGTCTGCCAGTGACATCCAGCGGTCTGGTTCTGCCTTGTGGAGCCGCCGGGCGCTGGCAGCGCACATAACACTTTTTCATCGGATCAGAGCCCCGCTCCCGCCCTACAGAACATATTTTCTCAGGGGCTCTATCTTCCGCAATCCCGCCGCCGTCAGAACGGCCAAAAGCAAAGTGCCGCAAAAAAACAGGGGCAGAGAAAGCCACAGAGGGAAGGACAGCGGTGTCACATGCAATGCTTTATAGGCTATATTGAGAAACACCGGCTGTACCAGATATACCGTAAAGCTCAGCGACGCTGCCTTCCGCCAGAAAAGCGATGCTCTCTTCCCTTTTTCTTCCACAGGCTCCGGCCACGTCATTCCCCAGCCGAACAGGAGCAGAGATAATATCCCTGTAAAAGGATAGCTGTATGCCATCAACACAACATATGTGCCTGACAGTCTGCTGCATACCATGCCTGCTGCCAGAAGAAAGCATAGTCCTCCCAGCCAGTGTATCCTGCTCTTACTCTGCGTTTCTGAGCAGCTCCCTGATTCTAATCCGGATACCAGCTGTTTTTCTGCCTTTTCCCCGCCTTTCCCTGTCGCAAATAAATAGCCGCATATATAATAGAAGAGATAGATTCCTTTTTCCGGCAAAAGCACTGGCCAATTCAGCCCAAACACCCGGGAACTCCAGGGCATAAAACTGCATCCGGCAAAAAGCAAAACTGCCAGTCCAAACACAACAGCTCTCGGAATTCGAGCCAGCACATATTTAATGGCCGGAGTCAGCAGATACAAAATCAGAATCATATACAGATACCACATATGAGACCAGCTTTTCCCCCGCAATACCATCAAAAAAGCTTTTCCGATCATTTCCCACCGAAAACTGCCATCCATTGCCGCCTGTTCCAGGCAGGCATATGGCACGCCAAATAGAAAAAGGGCCAGTACAATACGCCTGCAATATTTTTTCACCATTTTCCCCATACTGATTTCCCGCGCCGGATTCAGGAACAAATATCCCGATATTATAACAAAAACCGGAACACTCCAGCAGATCAGATCGAGCAACACACGAAAAATTCTATCTTCCAGAGGGTACAGGCTCATATCTATCGTATCCGTTATGCCTGTAATCGTGTGGAGCAATACTACGGCACAGGTAGCCGCTATTCTCAGTTTATCCAGAAAAGCTTCTCTCATCCTTCCCTCTCCTGTTTATAGTCCCGTCACAATGCGCTTCATGCCCCTATGGGGAGTAATTTCCAGCTGCAAAGAGCGCATCTGTAAATTCTCCCGGGCATGTATCGCATTATAACTGATTCCAGTTCCGCGGCTGGACGTCCCGTACCCGGCTTGAGCAGAGGACTTCCGGCCACATATTGCGCGTCCGTAAATCCTCTGGGGTACTGCACGGCCTGCCGCTGTTTCCACACCACTTCAAGCTATATAAATGTGTATATATGGATATATTGTACTCTATCACCTGAAATGGACGCAAGGGGAAAAATCTTAAGATACCTGGAAGACTCTTATAGATTATTTCATTCCGCAGGAGCACAGCATTTCCCAGATCTCCTCCGCCGTCCCCCGCCCGCTAAAGCGCAACACCACGCCGTCGGAATAGAGCACAGTGAAATTCCCCCGCGGCGTATTCGTATCTCCTTGATCCTCCCGGGCCATCATACGGCTTCTGACAATTTCCAGGCTCATATCCTCCCAGGCAAACACCGGATTGTCCACACTGGCCCGATATTCCTCCGGCACTGTCTCGGCAAAGGGAATTTCATACAACCTCTCATCATAGGTTTCCGGCTGATTCACGTCCACTGTCGCGGGCAAATCTGCAGGCAATGTAATGGAGATCATGATGGAATCCATTCCCCTTGTCCATGTCATGTTGAGATTCTCCTCCTGCACATCCTGATTGCTGTATGCGCTTTCAAAGCGATATCCCTGGGGAAGTTTTGTGGGAAGATACCCGCCCAGACTGTCCACATCCCGCGCGGCTTCCTCCGTAAGTTTTATGGCATTTAATCTCAAGCAGGATTCCGTATCGATCATCGTATCTGTAGATTTCTCTTCCTGGTTCATAACCTTATTTTCCACCTCCGGCATGTTCTCCCCGCCGGAAAAATCCGCGGAACCGCTGGTCATACCGTCCGCTTCCTGCATGGCGTTTTCCTTGTCTTTTGCCGCATTCAAATCATTCAGAGGCGGATCCTCCAAAGAAGAATTTTCTTCCGCCATACTGGAAGGCATCCGTATCTGTTCTTCCGCGCCGCCTTCCGCCTGCTGTTCACCAATATCCTGAGCTGTGATATCCACCGCTTCCGGCAATGCCGCATCATTCCCTGCGGAACCGGCTGCCCCCTTGTCATTGACTATATTGGTCAGTTTGTATCCTCCCCAGCTGAGCGTTCCCACAACTGCAAGGCATATCACTGCTGCCCAGGCCTTTGTATACTGCCAGAGGGGCTTTCTTTTTCTACTTCTGGAACCTGCTTTCCTGTTGCCGGAATCCGTACCGACAGTTGAACTGACACTTTGGTCGATGGAACTGCTGACGACTCCATCTCCGACAACACTGTCATTTATTCTGTCATTTGATTCTTCCGAACTTCTGACATCCCATCCACAGCGTTTTAACAGCACTTCATCTACACCCGACAGAGCTTCCATCAGCCGCATGGCACCGCAATCATATTTTTTATTTCCATCTTCCCTGTTCATAAGATCACTCCCTCTCTTTCCAGGTGTTCCCGAAGCTTTGCTCTGGTACGGAACAGAGAGGTCTTGACCGTATTCAGCTTCATGCCATACCGTTGCGCAATCTCGTTATATTCTTCCACATACCAATACCTCCGCAGGAATACATTACAGTCCCTTTCCGGCAATGTATACAGGAACTCATTCATCATTCTTTCCAGTTCCGCCGCTTCCACAGCTTCTTCCGTACTTCTCCTATCAGGAACACATTCTGCCAGCTCATCCAGCGCTACTGTCATTTCACCGCTTCCTCTTTTCATGGTATGCTTTTCCTTCCATCTATCCAGAGACAAATTCCTTGTGATTGTTCCCAGAAACAGGCCCAGCCGATTTGGTCTCCTGGGTGGTATGGCGTTCCATGCTCTCAGCCAGGTATCATTTACACATTCGTCGGAATCCTCCTTCGAATATAAAATGTGCCAGGCAATGCTGTAGCAATACTTTCCGTACACCTGCTGCGTCTCGGAAATCGCCCTCTCTTCTCTGGCCCAGTATAATTCCAGTATCTCCGTATCTCTCAACTTTTCGCTCCTCCTGATTCCGGTTCCTTTTCACGTTTCACATTCGTTCATCACCATCGGACTTATTCGATCGCTCTTTCGGCCGTAAAGAAAGCTGATCGAATCTCCTGTCATATCTTCATAGACGACAGACAGAGAAAATTGTTCCCACTCATCTCAATTCTTTCTCACAAACTGCTTCTGTAACAGCTTCACACCTTCCGAATACCGATAGAAATAAGCCTGCCGGAGGATTGTCCTTCTACAACTGCGCTGCATGCAGTGTCAGCAGCAAACTCCCATCTACAGACCTACGCATAAAAAGTTACCTTCGGCTTCTTTCTGATTCCAGCTCCATCTAATGATGGACTTCCCTATCATATATAAAAGGTCAGAGTTATCACTACCCTGACCCATCTTACTTCCATCTCAGCACATCATCTCATCCCTTGTGGTACCTGCTCCCCCTGCTCTATTCCCGACCGTGCAACCTCTTTCCACTGTCGAGAAATATTTCACATCAGCGGAGCCACAATCCGCATAATCCTTCCTAAAGCCCTGTCCATCAATTTCATTTTCCGGTAGTCTTCAATCTTCATTTCAATACATTTTTCCAATGTATCCTGTATATCCTTTTCGATCACAGCGATCTCCGTATTCCGATAAAGTACCAGACCACATTCAAAATGATGATACAGACTGCGAAAGTCCAGGTTCACCGTACCTACCACTGCCTTCACATCATCCGACACAAAAACCTTTGCATGGACAAAACCGGGCTCATATTCATAAATTTTCACCCCGGCCTCCAGCAATTGATTATAATAAGTTTTTGCCAGTAAGAATGCATACTTTTTGTCCGGTATATGAGGCATGATGATCAGCACCTCCACTCCTCGTTTTGCAGCATATATCAAAGCCATCAGCATCTGATAGTCCAGAATCAGATAAGGTGTCATAATGTGCACATACGTATGAGCTGTGTTGATTATCTCCAGGTAAACCCGTTCTCCCACCCGCTCGGGACCAAGAGGGCAGACACTATAAGGAATCGCATACCCGTCACTGGGCACGGAAGCCTCCTTTGGCAGCACATATTTTTCATATGCATCCGGCTGTTTCTCCGATTCGTTCCACAATTCCAGGAACATGTAGGTAAACCGCTCCACAGCATCCCCGCGTACCATGATACCTACATCCTTCCAGTGCCCGAAACGCACTTTTTTGTTGATATACTCGTCCGCCAGGTTGATTCCACCGGTAAACGCCACCTTGCCGTCCACCACCAGAATTTTGCGATGGTCACGATTGTTATAATGTGGAGAAAATATGGGTTTGATGGGTGCGAACATTTTGCACCGAATCCCCTCCTCTTCCAGCATCTGCGGAAAGTCCGTGGGCAGATTCCACAATACATTGGTGCCGTCGTACATAAACCGTACCTCCACACCCTGCCTGGCCTTTTCCAGCAAAATATCCAGAATCGTCCCCAGCATCTGACCTCCGGCCACAATGAAAAACTCCATAAAAATATACTTTTCCGCTTTTTTCAGTTCTTCTGCCATATCTATAAACTGGCAGTCACCCAGATTATAGTATTTCACCTGCGTATTGTCGTATACCGGACTGTTGTCACAGGTTTCCAGATAATGGGCCAGTTGTCCCATATGAGGACTTTCTGTCCGCAGTCTGTCTCTGGTATCCGTCCTGGGCAGCACATATTTTCTGGTATTCTCCCCCAGTTTCTGTAATCTGTTATACAGGACTGTCGTTCCAGGCTGCAGAATAATCGTCGTATAAAAAATAGCACCGAATACAGGAAAAATAGCAATGGGAAGCATCCAGGAAAGCTTCATATCCGGATTGCCGGGCGCGTTAAAAATATGCACCACCGCAATGGCGCTTAGAATCAAAAAGAACGTATAAAAGAAAAAACTGTAATTCCGCAGTAGAATATACCCAACTCCCAGCATGATAAGCTGTGCCAGAAAGCCCAGCAAAATCATGGCGGTTCTGCCGTAAATTACTGTTTTAATCGCTCCGAGTCTTGTGTTGACCTTCTCTCCAATACTCATTTGTCCCACCTGCTTTCGGCTCAAAAAATTTGTTGAGATTCTCAAGACATCGGCACAGTATCTCCATTTCTTCTCCGTTTAAGTCTTTTACAATGGACTTAATCATTTTTTTGTGAAAATCCCGATGATGAAAAAAAGCCTTTTTCCCTTTTTCCGTGAGGATCACATACACCACACGCTTATCTTTCTGGCTTCGCTCTCTTGTGATATAGCCCTTTCTCTCAAGTCCGTTCATATTGATGGTCAAAGTGCTGACCGTAACAGAAAGCCTGTGCGCAATCTCAGACATATTCCTGGGCTCCTCCATGCCGATCGCCTCTATGATATGCATGTCATTATTGGTAATATCACTGTATTCCTCAGTGATAACAGCTTTTGCCTCCATGTCCATCACATGGTTAAACAATTTCACCAACAATTCGTTGATGGAGCGTTTTGTATTCTGTGCCATTCTGTCACCGATATCCTCCCCGGCCTGGTCTGACAGCCTCACAGACTGAACTCTAATTGCCTTTCCCCCAGACCGCATATTATAAATTTACCAAATTTCTGCCAAAAGTCAATAGCAATTTCAGTAACTTTTGCTACCATTCCAGTACACAAGCTCCCCATGTCAGTCCCGCACCGAAACCAGAAAGTACAATCTTCATTCCTCTCTTCAGACTGCCGTTTCTATTTAACTCATCCAGCAAGATTGGGATAGATGCGGAGGAAGTGTTTCCTGTCTTCTGTAGATTCATGGGAAATTTTTCACAATCGGCCGAAAGTCTTCTGGCAATTCCTTCAATGATACGTTTATTTGCCTGATGCAGCACAAATAATTCCACGTCCGAAACAGCCAGTCCCGCCTTCTCCAATCCCTCCTCCACCGCCTTCGGCACCTGCCGCACGGCAAAAGAAAATATTTCACGGCCATCCATCCGTATCTCCATTTTTCTGGAATCCCCGCTAAAATAGGGGCTCCTGATCTGCCTGCTGCCACAGGAAAGCACATCGCCCCGGCTCCCATCCGAATGCTGTACAAAGCTTATGATACCTCCGTCCTCGCTTTTTTCCACATAGACCGCACCTGCGCCGTCTCCAAAAAGGATACAGGTGCTTCTGTCCTCCCAGTCCACAATTTTGGAAAGCACCTCACTTCCCGCAATCAGCGCATTATTGTATATCCCCGCCGTGATATAGGCCCAGGCCGTATGCAGCGCAAACAGGAAGCCGGAGCATGCCGCATTCAGATCAAAGGCCAGGGCATTCCCTGCGCCGATTCTGTCCTGTACCTGACAGGCCGCACAGGGTGTCGCATCCTCCGGAGAACAGGTGGCCACCAGCAGAAGTTCCACCTGCCCTGCTTCCTTTCCCGCATCTGTAAGCGCCTCCATGCAGGCCCTGGCCGCCAGCTCCGCCACCGTCTCCCCTGTGGACACATGTCTGCCGCCGATGCCGGTTCGTTCTCTAATCCATTCATCGGAGGTATCCACCATCCGGGCCAGCTCTTCATTTGTCACCTGTCTTTCCGGCAGGGCACTTCCTGTTCCCATGATTCTGACTGTCATCTCTGCTGTTCATCCTTTCCCATTTTCATTCCTCTGAACCAGTTTACACCGGGCGCTCCTCCTAATAGCTGCGAAACCGCTCATACCGCTGCTGTGCAATCTCCTGCCCGGACATTCCCCTGTAATGCTCCAGGAATTCCTTTATCTGTTCCTTCATATATTCCCCGATAGCCTGAGCCGTAGCCGCATCCGCGCCGCCGAACTCCGGAAGAATCTTCTCTATGACATTCAACTGTTTCAAATCCCGGGCTGTGATGCGCATCATTTCACTGGCTTCTCTGGCCCTGGAAGAGTCCTTCCACAATATGGAGGCAAATCCTTCCGGGGATAAGATAGAATAGGTGGCGTTTTCCAGCATCCACACTTCATTGCCCACCGCAGTGGCCAAAGCGCCGCCGCTGCCGCCCTCCCCGATAAAAATGCACAGCACAGGTACCTTCAACGCGGACATCTCCCGGAGATTACGGGCGATTGCCTCTCCCTGTCCCCGCTCCTCCGCCTCTATTCCGCAGAAAGCGCCGGAGGTATTGATAAAGCTCACAATCGGACGATGGAATTTCTCCGCCTGTTTCATCAGACGCAAAGCCTTTCGATATCCTTCCGGCCTGGGCATTCCGTAATTCCGTCTCTGGCATTCTCTGGCATCTTTTCCCTTATGTTCCGCGATCACGGTTACCGGCTGACCATCCAGAAATCCGATTCCTCCGATCACGGCCGGATCGTCTCCAAAGCATCTGTCTCCGTGTGATTCCACAAAATAGTCGAAAATGACCTCCATATAGTCACAGGCGGAAGGACGATCCACTCTTCTGGCCGCCTTCACCTTTTCCCACGCGTTTTCGCGCCCGGATTTCCATATGTGTTCTCTCACGATTTCATTGATATCGAATTGAAACTCCCTGTTCGGGGTAAATGCGGCATACTCCCCTTCCCTGCTCTGATGTGCCTTCACCAGAAAATAAATGGTCTTCTTCAGATTTTTCCGTTTTACAATCCCGTCGATCATACCATGTTCCACCAGAAATTCCGCGGTCTGAAAGCCTTCCGGCAATTCCTGTCCAATGGTCTGGCGGATCACTCTGGGACCGGCAAAGCCGATGAGAGCGCCCGGTTCCGCCATGATCACATCCCCCAGCATTGCAAAGCTGGCGGTAACGCCGCCCATTGTGGGATCCGTGAGTATGGTACAATAGAAAAGTCTCGCCTCTCCCAGCTTCTGAATCGCCGCCGCTGTCTTCGCCATCTGCATCAGGGAAATAATCCCCTCCTGCATTCTGGCTCCTCCGGAACAGCAGAACAAAAATACCGGAAGGCGTCTCTCAATGGCCCGCTCCACCGCCGCCGCAATTTTCTCCCCCACAGTATGCCCCATACTGGCCATCAAAAATCTGGAATCACAGATTCCCAGCACAATGTCCTCTCCGAAAACCTTACACTGCCCCACGGTAACGGCTTCTTCCAGCCCTGTCTTCTCCCTGGCTTCCTCCAGTTTGTCCTCATATCCCTCGTAGGCCAGCGGATTGCGCACAGGCATATCCGTAAACCACTCTTCAAAGGTGTGGGGGTCCGCTACCATACGGATACGGTTCTGCAGTCTGACCCGGAAATATCCTTCGCACTCAGTGCAGATATACTTTCGCTTCACTACCCTGTCCCGGTCCACCATTTTCCCACATTTGGGACAGCGAATCCAGTAGATTTCCTTTTCCTTTGCCGGAATTTCTCCTTCCGGCTTCACAGTCCGGAGTTCTCCTGCTCCTCTCTGGAAAAAAGAGCGTCTTTTTTCCTTCTGCAGTCCCTTTCCCGCATTTTTTTCCCTTCTGATTCGCATGCTCATTTCACCTGCCTCCTCATCCGACGGCAAAGGTCAGCTCCGCCTCCGCCACCACTTTTCCCTCTACGGAAGCCACCGCCTTTCCCACGCCAATGGGACCCTTTACTTTGATTATACTGGTCTCCAGAAATATCACATCTCCGGGAATCACCTTTTTTCTGAATTTCGCCCGGTCAATTCCCGCAAAATATGCCGTTTTTCCTCTCCACTCCGGCAGGGACAAAAAGGCCACCGCCCCCACCTGTGCCAGTGCTTCTATGATCAATACGCCGGGCATCACGGGATTTCCCGGAAAGTGCCCCTGGAAAAAGGGCTCGTTCACACTGACACATTTTTTCCCAAGAGCCCGCACTCCCGGCTCCAGCTCTTCGATTGTATCAATGAGCAGAAAAGGCCAGCGATGGGGAATGATATCCATTATTTCTCTGGCTGTATAGAATGCCATACCAATCACCTCATTTTTCTTTCCTGTGAGACGGAAGGATTGTATCGTCCTATCAGAATACTTGCATTGTGTCCCCCGAATCCCAACGAATTGCTGAGCGCATAAGGGACCTCCTCCTCATAGCTTTCCCTGCAATAGTTCAGATTCATCTCTTCCTCTGTCTCCTGCAATCCTGCTGTTTTGTGAAGAAAGCCTTCCTGAATCGCTTTTACACATACAATCAATTCCACGGCGCCTGCGGCGCCCAGCAGATGACCGATCAAGGATTTGGTGGAATTGATTCTGAGCGCCGCCGCATGGGCGCCGAAGGCCAGTTTTATAGCCCTGGTTTCCACCAGATCATTATGCTTTGTCCCGGTGCCATGAGCATTGATATAGGTCAGCTCCTCCGGCTGTACGCCGCCGTCCGCCAAAGCGCCAAGCATGGCTCTGGCCGCCCCGGAACCGTCCTCCGCGGGGGAGGTGATATGCCAGGCGTCGGAGGAGCATCCATATCCCAGCACCTCCGCGTAAATATGTGCGCCCCGGCTCTTTGCATGCTCCAGCTCTTCCAGCACCACAATCCCCGCGCCTTCTCCCATGACAAATCCACTTCTGTCTCTGTCAAAGGGAAGAGAGCATCTATTCGGATCTGTGCTGTTAGAAAGGGCCGTCAGCGCGGCAAAGCCGGCAATGCCCAAAGGTGTTACGGCGCTCTCTGTCCCGCCTGCCACACACACATCTATCTCTCCATACTGAATGGCCCGAAAAGCCTCTCCAATGGAATTGGTTCCTGTGGCACAGGCTGTGACCGCATTCAGGCTCTTTCCCTTCAATCCATACGCAATGCTGACATTCCCGGCAGCCATATTGGAGATCATCAGCGGGACAAACAGAGGGTTCACCCTGCCCGGCCCTTTTTCCAACAGTCTGGTATGTTCCCGTTCCATAGCCTGAAGGCTCCCGACGCCGCTGCCCACAAAACATCCGATTCTGTAAGCATCTTCCTGTTCCATATCCAGCGCCGCATCCTGAATGGCTTCTCCTGCCGCTGCCACCGCATACTGACAGAAAGCTTCCATACGCCTTGCCGCTTTCTTATCCATATAGTTCTCCGACTGAAATTCCTTGACTTCCGCAGCCAGTTTACATCTATACTCTGAAGCATCAAACTTTGTAATGGGTGCAAAGCCGCATTTCCCCTGTCTGATTCCATCCCAAAAGGCCTTTATGCCGATGCCGATGGGGGTCACAGCCCCCATACCTGTCACTACCACTCTTCTACTCATTTTCGCTCTCCTCTACCCGCTCAGGCGTTTTCTTTTCTACATTGTCATTCCGCCGTCCACGCAGAAGACCTGCCCTGTAATATAATCCGAACCCCTTCCCGCCAGAAAGGCTGTCAGCCGGGCCACGTCCTCCACACTTCCCTGCCTTTTCATTGGAATGGAGGCAAGCGCCGCTTCCCTGGCCTTTTCCGGCATGCTCCGTGTCATCTCCGTATCGATAAAACCGGGAGCCACAGCGTTGGCGCAGACTCCCTTGCACGCCAGTTCCCTGGCCACACTTTTTGTCAGACCGATGAGTCCGGCTTTCGAAGCGCAGTAATTTGCCTGCCCCGCGTTGCCTTCCACACCGGACACGGAGGAGATATTGATAATCTTGCCGCCCCGCTGTTTCAGGAAATACCTGGACAGATGGCGGATGGTATGAAAGGCCCCCTTCAGGTTCGTATTCAGCACCTGATCATATTCTTCCTCCGTCATGCGAACAATCAGATTATCTCTGGTAATCCCTGCGTTGTTCACCAGAATATCCACATGAAGATATTTCTTCATGATTTCCTCAATCATTTTACCGCAGGCATGAAAATCGGATACATCGCACCCAAAAGACTCGCTTCGGCCGCCGTTTTCTTCAATCTCTCTTACCACTTCCTGCGCACATTCTCTGGAACCATTATAATTTACCAGCACCACAGCCCCCTGTCCGGCAAGTTCAAGGGCGATGGCTCTGCCGATTCCCCGGCCGGCGCCGGTTACCAGAGCCACCCGGCCGGCAAGCTCTTTTTCTTTTTCCATTTCTGTCTCCATTTTTATCCCCAATCTGTCCTGCTGCGGCAGGTACTTTTCTCCAAATTCCCGAAAGCCGCGCAAAAGACCGGCGTTCTGCATCCTAAGGGCGGGACGCCAGAAATGCCTCCATTTCCTCCGTCTTTCCGATATTCACAACGTTCACATCCCGGTTCATTTTCTTCAAGAATCCCGCCAGTGTCTTTCCCGGCCCAATCTCAATAAAAGTATCCACTCCGTCCGCCAGCATCCGCTCCATGGTCTCCCGCCATCTCACGGCGGAGGATACCTGTCTGGCCAAAAGAGATTTTATCTCATCACATTTCGTGACATAATCTGCTTCCACATTACAGATATACGGAATGACAGGATTGCTTACAGGAATATCCTCCAGCTCCTTCGCCAGTTTTTCTCCTGCTTCTTCCAATAAACTGGAATGAAACGGGCCGCTGACCTTTAAGGGAATGCAGCGCTTTGCACCGGCTTCCTTCAATCTGGCGGAAGCCTCCCCAACAGCCTTTGCCTCCCCGGAAATCACAATCTGTCCCGGACAATTATCATTGGCTATGGATACAATTCCCGGCGTCTCTCTGCAGATAGTCCGGATGACATCCACCTCCAGTCCAAGTATGGCTGTCATGGCTCCGCCCACCGGATAAGCCTCCTGCATGAAAGTCCCACGCTGATAAATCAGCCAGAACAGCTGGGGAAGCGCAATGACCTTTGCCGCCGCCTGCGCGCCATACTCCCCAAGACTCAGTCCTGCGGCACAATCCGCCCTGACACCTGCCTCCTCCAGCACTTTCAATATCGCCACCTCTGTGGTCAGCATGGCAATCTGGGTATATTGTGTCACGTTCAGGCTGTCATTCTCCGTAAAGCAGATCTCTCCCACGTCCAGACCTGCCGCTTCTCCTGCTATTGTATATATCTCCCTTGCCGTTTGAAAAGTATCGAAAAAATCTTTCCCCATGCCAGGGTATTGCGCCCCCTGACCCGGAAACAAAAAGGCTGTCTTTCCCATCTTACTCTGTTCCATCCTTTACTCTAAGCTGAACTCTCAATTCTCCAAAAGCTTCCCGCATTCTTCCATCATCGCCAGGATGATGTCCTCGCAGGTCTGCTCTTTTTTGATCAGGCCCGCAATCTGGCCTGCCATCAAGGTGCCGTTTACCACATCTCCCTCCACCACTGCTTTCCGCAGAGCGCCAAGGGTAAGCTGTTCCAGTTCTTCAAAAGATGCGCCGGACTTTTCCAGCTTCAGATATTCCCTGGTCATATGGTTTCTGAGCTGGCGGACCGGGTGTCCGTGACTCATTCCCGTGACCTGGGAATCAATGTCCTTTGCGGCGAGAATCTTCTTCTTATAATTCTCATGCACGACAGACTCCTTTGCAACTACAAAACGAGTCCCCAGCTGTACCGCATCCGCCCCCAGCATAAATGCTGCCGCCATGCCCCTGCCGTCCCCGATGCCGCCTGCCGCAATCACTGGAATTGTCACCGCATCCGCCACCTGGGGCACCAGTGTAAAGGTAGTGGCTGATCCGATGTGTCCGCCGGATTCCGTTCCCTCTGCTACCACTGCGTCCGCTCCTCCGCGCTCCATCAGCTTTGCCATAGCCACACTGGCCACCACGGGAATGACTTTGACGCCGGCTTCTTTCCACATGGCCATGTATCTGCCCGGATTCCCCGCACCGGTAGTCACCGCACAGACTTTCTCCTCCGCGGCCACCTGGGCTATGGCTTCTGCTTCCGGGTTCATCAGCATGACATTCACGCCGAATGGTTTCTGTGTCAGCTCTCTGCATTTTCGAATCTGTTCCCTCACAAATTCGGCCGGTGCGCCGCCTGCACCGATGATACCGAATCCTCCGGCCTCAGAGACAGCGGCGGCCAGATGATACTCGGCCACCCAGGCCATTCCTCCCTGAATCACGGGATATTTGATTCCCAAAAGTTCCGTTATCCTTGTCTTCCTGTCCATACCCATGCCTTTCCGCAGCCTTTCCATCCATCTATGTCTGCCAATTACAGATCCACACCCTTATCGGTCAGATATTTCATCACATCGCCTACGGTGGCCAGCTTCTCCAGATCCTCGGAGGGAATCTCTGTACCGAATTCTTCCTCCAGGGCCATCACAAGCTCAAACAAATCCAGAGAGTCCGCGCCCAGGTCCTCCTTAAAGTCAGTATCCTCTGTGATCTCCACCCCTTCTACACTTAAATTTTCCTCGATCACTGCCTTTAACTTTTCTAACATTTTCTTTCTCTCCTTTGCCTTTTATTATGTAGTTTTCCATTCTATGTCATATGGTTTGAAATTCAATTTATTTGATTATCAAATTATTTGAACTTCAAACTTTTATGATGATAACTCTTTGCTTCGTAAAAGTCAATAGGAATCTGAAAATATTTCACAAAACATTCTCCCCCTTATTGCGTAATACTCGTTTGTCATGTATCATTATTCTAAACTCTAATCAGAAAGCATTTCCGGAAAGGAAGAAAGCCATGAAAAAACCTACCGATTATTCTTTCATTCTGGCGCAGCTGGAAGCCATCACAGACTCGGAGAAAGATACCATTGCCAATCTGGCCAATGCCTCCGCCGTACTCTATCTGAATCTGCCGGATATCAACTGGGCAGGCTTTTACCTGGTCCGCGGAAACCAGCTGGTTCTGGGGCCCTTTCAGGGCAAGCCGGCCTGCGTGCGCATTGACTTCGGCAGGGGTGTATGTGGGACAGCCGCCGCCACAGACACCACACAGCTGGTGGCCGATGTCCATGCATTTCCGGGGCATATCGCCTGCGACGGCGCCTCCAATTCGGAAATCGTTGTGCCTGTTCATCATCATGGGAAACTGGCGGCCGTCCTGGATATTGACAGCCCTGTTTTGAATCGTTTTCACGAAGAGGACCGCACAGGCCTGGAAGCCTGCGCGGCCTTATTGGAAAATGTCTGTGACTGGAATCTGTAAATCTTTGCTCTTTACTGTATGTATGCTATACCTCTTCATCCAGAAAAGCCTTCGAGCCGGTAGCGCCCTTCTGGCCCTGGTATTTGCCATTGTATGGCTTTAACGCCGTGGCATCCATCCGGGAGAATACCAGCTGTCCCACTCTGCGCCCGGCTTTCAGCTCGATGGCACATCGGTTCACATTGTACAGCTCCAGCGTAATCTCCCCTTTGAAGCCGGGATCCACCCATCCGGCATTCTGGATAAAAAGCCCCATTCTTCCCAGGGAGCTCCGCCCCTCCACAAAGGCAGTCAGATCATCCGGCAGCTCGAAATACTCCATGGTGGTGGCAAGGACAAACTGATTCGGCAACAGTACATAGGTATCGCTCTCTATGGTCTTATATTTGATTTCCTTATCCAAAGTGATGATCCCCGTGGGCGAATCCTCCACGATACTGAAAGTATTCCCCAGGCGGATGTCCACGCTTGCCGGCTGGACCTGATCCCTCTCCATCGGAGTGATTTTCAGCGCGCCGCTTTCCAGCATTCTGAATATTGTTCCATCTGATAGTACCATTTTCTGTTCCTCCCGACCTCATACCAGACAGGCGAAAATTCTTATCACCCACCCGCATTTTATTTCGTTATCCTGTTTAAATAAGTGACAAAAATTCGATACAACAATCCGTTGCAATGAATGAAGTTATTCCTCCAAAAGATATCCAAGACGTTCCGGCTGATACTGTGTCCATGATAACATAGTTTTCCATCCTGCACAAGTATTTCCTGTTTTTGTAAAGCAATTGCCTCCCTGCCTCGCCTCCGTCGGCCTTCACTTCAGAAATAATCTCCTCACTCCCCGACCTGCACCTTAAACCGCCCCTCTTCCGCTGTCAACGTGCAGCTTCCGCCATTTTTCAGTGCCCCGAACAATATCTCATCCACCAGCAGCGGCTTGATCTCCCCCTGGATCACACGCTCTATCTCCCTGGCGCCGAACTCCCTGCTGATTCCTTTCTCCTTCACCAGATTCCCGGCCTTTGCGTCGGCGGTCAGCACCACATTCTTCCGGGCAAGCAGCTGCTGCAGTTCGCTCAGCTTCTTGTCCGCAATCTGCTCCGCCATTTTCTCAGTCATGCCGTTGAATACCACAATCCGGCTCAGGCGATTTCGAAATTCCGGCTGGAAAATCCGCTTTACCTCCTCCAGAATCACATCCGCTTTCACATCCTCCCCCTGAAATCCGATTCCCGGTTTCCCAATCCGGCTTGCCCCGGCATTGGACGTCATAATGATGATCACATTCCGGAAATCCGCCTTTCTGCCCTGGTTATCCGTCAGCGTGGCATAATCCATGATCTGGAGCAGCAAATTATAAATATCCGGATGTGCCTTTTCTATCTCGTCCAGTAAAAGCACCGCGTGAGGATTTTTACGAATTTCTTCCGTGAGCAGACCTCCTTCTTCATAGCCCACATATCCGGCCGGCGCACCGATGAATTTTGCCACCGCATGCTTTTCCTCATACTCGCTCATATCAAAACGAATCAGGCTGATTCCCAGCTCCCGGGCCAGACTTTTCGCTATTTCTGTCTTGCCCACGCCGGTGGGACCCACAAACAGCAGACTGGCCAGCGGTTTTCCTTCTTCCAGAAGTCCCGCCCTTGAAAATTTAACGGCATTCACCACCTGAGAGACCGCTTCCTCCTGGCCGTATACCTGTCTTAGCATCCGTTCCTCCAGAGTCGCCAGAGCTTCCGTCTCGTCGCGCTCCACTGTCTGTTTTGGAATGTGACAGGTTTTAGACAATATATCATCAATCAGATTTTTGTCCACAGTTGTCGCCCCCGCCTCCCGGGAGTGCATCCGGCACCACGCCCCCGCCTCGTCAATCAGATCTATCGCTTTATCCGGCAGACAGCGCTCTCTAATGTACTTCGCACTCATCTCCGCCGCGTATTCCAATACCCCTTCCGCATAAACCACATTGTGAAAATCTTCGTACTTTTCCCGAAGTCCCTCCAGTATCCGAAGGGTATCCTGCACATCCGGCTCGCTGATTTCCACGTTCTGGAACCGTCTGACCAGACTTTTGCTTCTCTCAAAATGCTTTTTGTACTCTTCATATGTGGTGGCTCCAATAAAACGGATATGTCCCGCCGCCAGATATGGCTTCAGCATGTTCGAGATGTCAAAATTACCCCCGTTCACCGCGCCGGCTCCCACAATCGTATGGATTTCATCCATGTAAATAATCGGCTTCTCCTGACGGCTCAGGCTGTCCATAACCCGTTTGAAACGCTTTTCGAAATCTCCTCTGTACTGCGTTCCCGCCAGCAGACTGCCCAGATCCAGAGAAAAAATTTTGGCTCCCTTCAGCGGCTCAGGAACATCGCCTCTCTCCAGCAGCCTGGCCAGGCCGTAGGTGATGGCAGTCTTGCCCACGCCGGGTTCTCCGATATGCAGAGGATTGTTTTTCTCCCTGCGGCAGAGAATCTGCATGGTCCGCTCCAGCTCATCCCTGCGGCCGATCAAAGGATTGACATCCTGCAGAGCCTCGTTCAGGCAGACCGCATACTGCCGCCAGAACGAATCCCGTCTTTTTGCAGCAGGCTCGTCAGTCTCCCTGTCTGTCTCCGCATCCTGGAATTCCCCTTCTTCGCTGTCAATCTCCTCATCTCCATATTCGTCCTCTTCCGTACCGGTCTGTTCCTCCCATTCCTCGGCCCGGGTGTCCTCTCCGTTCCGAAGCTTTCCACCCTCTCCTCTGTCTCTCCGGCGTCCGCTCCCGTCATCGCCTTCCTGCCTTCCCCCTTCTCCTCTTTCTCCCCGGCGTCCATCTTTCTCAACGCCTTTTTGTTTTCCACTTCCTACCGCTCCAAAACCTGTGCCTGCTCTTTCCTCTGCCAGCTCTTCGGCGAGAATACTCATCTCCTGCAGAAGGTCCGCATGCTCCACCCCCTGCAGCCTCATATAATAAACCGCATAGCTTTCTTCCAGTCTGTACAATGCATGTACCATATGGGGTAATTCCACCATGGGTTTCCCGCTGTTCCCCGCGCTCTCCCACGCATACGTCAGCAAATCGTTCATACCCTGAGACAGAAGGGGTTCCCCTTCGCCTTCTTCTTTCCCGGGCTCCATATACTCGTCCAGATAGGCCTTCAGCTGCTTCGAAAGTGTTTCCACATCCCCGCCACAGTTTTCAAAGGCCAGAGCAAATCTGTCATTCTGACAAATCACATACAGCATGCATTCCGGCGTCACATAGGCATACCCTGCGTCCTTCGCCATGGCAAACATCCTGTTGACAATTTCCGCCACCTCTACTGATACATACATATTCACGCCTCCTCCACCGTCATGCGAAAGGGAAAGCCCTCCTCTCTCGCCCGCGCCGTTGCCTGATGTACCTTCGTGACAGCAATATCATAAGGATAACTCCCCACCGCCGCCCTGCCGCTTTCATGCACCGTCAGCATCAGGCGCTGCGCCTCCATTGGCTCCTTATGAAAAATATCCATCAAAATCTCCACCACAAATTCCATGGAGGTGAAATCGTCATTGTGCATGATAACCCGGTAGTGTCTGGGTTCTCTGATGTCTATTCTCGTCTTTTCTCTCGTTTCTCCCTGTACCGCCATATTCTCTTCCTCTAAAACGGGGACCTGCCGCTTATTACAGCATCATCCGCCCTTCCATATCGTCATAATTCATGATTTTCACACCGCCGTCTTTCATTTTCAATGTCACAGGACCATAGCTGCCGCATTTTTCCGGGTCTGTGTAAATCACTTCCCCAATTGGGAACAATTCCTCCTCCGAAAAATCCTCCCAGCTTTCCTTTGTGATCACCTGGGAAATCAGTATATAGGGTTCGAAGCCTCCATACTGCTTTTTCCTTTCCGTGGAAGCATATAAAATAATGGATTTCTCCGAGTCAGGATTGGTCCCCTGGCTGTGCAGCAGGGACAACTCTTCCCACCCGTCATAGATGGTCATTGCCATCTGTCTTTCTCTCCCTGTGGCATCCTTCCCTTTCAGGACAATGGCCTTCGCATTCCCGCAGCTTTTTTCAGTCACTTCCGTACCATTGTCCGGAAAGCCGTAAGACCCAAGTGTCAGAGACACGGGCGCCTTGTGCAGTCTCAGCTTATCCGCCCGCAAAATGCCGTAAGGTACTGTAAAATCCGCCAGATTCACTGCCTGTATCCAATGGCACTCCTTATCCAGTGTATAATTAAAAAACTGCCTCCGATACAGCACATCATCTTTTTGGCCGCGCCAAAAAGTCACATTTGCCTTTCCAATCCCATCCGGCTTTCCGGTCATTCCGCTATCTGCCTGTATCGCTTCGTCCTGCAACACATACTGCTGCGCTTCCACCCGGGGAGCAACATTTCCCGACGCCGCGCCGCATCCCGCAGGCACCGCCTCCCAGGGATATTTTGTATTGTAGCAAAGCTTGGAATAATTCCACATACCATGCTCGTCTCCAGGCTGTTTTACCACCTTTCCGGTGCGAAGAATGGTTTCCCCGTTGGCCTGATGGTTGGAGAAGCAAAGCGCCGGGCCGTCCAGACATGTCACTTTCACCTCCCGCTCCCCCAGCTTCTCCCAGGTACCGTTGTTCTCCCGGGCGGTCCAAAAAGGATGATCCGCGGGAAGATGCAGGCACAGGAAAGCTTTTCCCAGCCAGAAAGGAGATTCCGCACAGGAATAGCCCTGCACCAGCGGAGAAAACTGGCCGTAAAATCCCAGCGTTGGAATTCCCTGATACAGGAAATCCTCCCTCCCCAGAAACTGCATCAGCGAACCGGAAGCAATTCTCCTTGCTCTGCCCGGATCCGCCTTGCCTTCCGGCAGAATCAGATTACCTTCAAAAGCGCTGGTGGCCGCATTGCGGTAGATATTGCTGCGGCCCCACATATTGGTCCAGCCGTCCCGATCAAAGAAATCTCCGTAGGTCTCCATTAATTTGTTGGAATTCTCCTCGAACCTTTTCGCAATCCAGGGCTCATTCTCATACCCGTACCACAGATTCCAGATAGGGGCGTACACATTGAAGGCCCAGCAGGAATAGTAGTCAAAAGAATGGCCGTCTCTGTACCAGCCGTCCCCTGCGTAATAATTTAGAATGGCCTGGGCATGGTCCCGCATAATATCTTTCTGAATCGGATATCCCTCCATGGACAAAAACGCCATATCCAGCATATTGAACAGACGCCAGTTTTGCGGTACCGTTCCGGCATGGGCATAACTATCCAGAAATGCCGCAATCCTGTCTTTCTCCTGCTTCGTATATGTATCCCAAATCTGCTCCCTGCTGACCCACAGACAGATGACCAACGCACTGGTCTCCACAGTCTGCTGAAAAGTCCGGTAAGGATCCTTGTGGCCGGCAATTTCCTGCTGATCCTCATATGTCCCCACATAAAGTGAGTCTCCTCTGGTACACACCCGAAGCACCTGGTTCCTGTAATATTCCGCACAGGAATACCCGCAGACAGTCAGCTTAGGCCGATTTGCTATCAACGGTGCGGCGATAAAAAAAGAGCGGGCCAATCCCTCGAACACCTCTGCGGTCCGTTGAATTGCCTGGGCCTCCTCGGAATCCTTCAAATGAGGATAGGTGATCTCCGTCTCCTTTCTGGGCATCACTACCGGCTGTTCGAAATCGGCTATATTCTGAAAGATTCCCTCTAACATATATATGCCGGCCTCCAGCCAGCTTTCCCTGGTCAGTCCGGTGTAGGGGCTGATTCTGTAATCTAAAGTTTTCGGTTGAAATTTCATTTCCGTTTCTCCTCTTCTTCCCACAAACGATCCCTTTTGCTTTATAGGCCACCAACGCATTGTTGTCAGGCAAAGTATACCATGTTATTGTTCCTTCGGCAACCACCGTGAAGCGTTTTCATGGTAACAGTTCAGACATCCCCTACCGCGAAGTCAAAATTGCATTCCTATGCAATTTTGCGAGACTTTCGGGCGCCAAAACGCATTTCCTTTGCGTTTTGTGTGCATCAGCGTAACAGTTCAGTGCCCTGTCTGAACTGTTACTTTTCATGTGCTCAACAATTCCCTTTTAGTTGCAAAAAAAGAGGAATCTGTTATAATAGGCTTAATATTAAGTCTGTTTTCGATTTATACTACGGAAATGAGGGAAGAAAATGGCAAGCGAAACGCAAAAATGCCCTATGTGCGGCACGAAACTGAAAATGATGAATGGAAGGATGACCTGCAAAAAGTGCGGGTATTATATCCGAAGTCAGACGGAACAGGTAGATTCTTCCAATGTGGGACAGTCCGGTCAGACAGGACAGCAAGGCGCCTCCCGGCAATATACCGCAGGGGGCAGTTCCTGGCAGAGCAGTTCCTCGCGACAGTCCGGTACCACAGGCGGCACCGGCACCACCTGGCAGTCGGGACAGTCTTCCTCCCGGAAGAAGTCCGGAGAGAACAATCCGGCCGTGGCAATCATCGTGTCCGTCCTGGCAGGTGTACTCTCCATAGCCGCTCTGGTGGTCATCGTTCTATTCCGTGCCGGAATCTTTGACAGTATCCTGTCAGGGGAGAATAATCGCGCTGAAAGCAGCGCCTCATCGACCCGGCATAACGATAACGAAAGCGAGTCTTCCGCCCAGTCCTCTCAGGATACGTCTTCCCCGGTCACAAAGGACGTCGCGATGCAGCTGCCCAAGTCCTCCTTTTTCTGCCAGGTGGCGGAAGCAATCTGGGAAAAGTCTTACGATACAGTTTCTGCGGAAGAATATGCCAGCGTGACTGCGCTGCAGATCGACCGGGATGAGAAATGTATTTATTATCAGCTGAATTACGGTGAAACCCAGACCTTAACCTACGACAATGATATCGGTATGGATCTGGCCGACCTCTCCTCCTTCAGTGGTCTGGAATGGCTGTCTATTGACGATGACTTGGAAAAAGGCGATCTGGACGGACTAAACTCCCTTTATGGGGTCTATGCAGAGAATCCCATAGATGAATTGGCTGACATCATTCCAAATCCGGAAGGCATCTATGAGCTGGGAGCCGAAGACAGTATTTTCGAAAAAGCACTGAGTGGAATAGAGGCCTTTCCCAATCTGGAATCTCTCTATGTGGATTACGGTTCTCTGGAGGATATCTCAGCGTTGGAGCAATATCCTGGTCTGCTCCAGCTGACGCTTGTAGAGTGTGATTCTCTGAATGATTACAGTCCTCTCCTGTCCCTGAACAGCCTGGAATCCCTGGCTATTGATTCCTCGCAGCTCAAGAGCATTGACTTTATCAATGAGATGCCTTTCCTGACCACTCTCTCCATCGAGAACAGTCAGATCTCCAATCTGAGCGCACTGGAGAATTGTCCCGGCCTGGAAGTCCTCTCTCTGGTTGACAATGATGAGATTACCGATTATTCTGTGGTGGGACAGTTAAGCGAGTTACAGGACCTGACCCTGGAAATGCGTTATGACGGAATCCTTCCTTCCTTTGAAAATCTGACTCAGGTGCAATGGCTTACTGTGAAAAATGCCGGTGATCTCTCTCCCTTAAAGGACGCGGTCAATGTCACCTACCTCGCTCTGGAAGACTGTGCCGGATGGGAGCTGGATTCCATCACCGCAATGCAGGGCCTCACCACATTGATTATCAACGATTTCCGCTCCTATGTGGACTCTCTGGAACCCCTGACCCGGCTGCCGAATCTGACGGTTCTGAGTCTGGAGGACACTTCCATCTTCGGCAACATAGAGGAAATTTTCGGTATTCCTACCCTTCAGCAGTTGTATCTGCCTGACTGCCAGGTGGGCATTGATTTTGACAGTATTCCTGTCAATGAAACATTGGAAGTCTTATCGCTGAGTGATATCTCTATTTTGAGGGATCCTACCTTTAATAACGGAGATGAAGTCCTGCTGTCCGAACACTATGATATGTTTGCCTGCTTCCCGAACCTGACGGAATTATATGTGGCTTCCCTGAAGCTGGACAGCATTGAGTTTGTGTCAAATCTTCCGCATTTGCAGTATCTGGATATCACGGACAACAATGTCACCAGCTTAAAGCCGCTGGAGCCACTGAGTGAACTGGTGGCCATATGGTGCGGACAGAATACCATTCTGGAAAAGCTTCCGGAAGGCAGTCCGGTGATCGTTTATATGGATTAGGAAAGGCTAAATTAATTTTATCCGGAGGCGGATATGTATCTCATAAATCGGAGAAACCATCTGGCAGTTTTCAGTTTACTAATTATCCTGTTTTGGGGAATGTGTCTGGGCAATATCCAGACAGATTCCTCCTTTGCGTGTTCGGATAATTGTCTCTCCGAAAATGAATTTTCCTCCTGCTCTTCCGTCATTCAGCCTGTGGGAAAGGCTGCCCCTGTGGCCCGGATGTATAAGCTTGAAACCCTCCGCCAATGCGAGTCTGTTCCCATTCTCCGTCATGCCGTTCGAAGGGCAGCTTCCCGTGTCGGCAGAACCGTCTGTTCCGAATATGCTTTTTTTCATACTCTTCTTCTGCCCCTTCTGTGCCGTGACGCAAATCGTACCTATGTGGACTTCCAGGAGATTATCAGCAAAACTGTCATTATAGAATATATTCACCAAAAGGATGGCCAAAAATCCTGACTCCTTTACTGTCATCTATGGTTTATGAAAAATAATTAACTGTAAAGGAGAATAAAATGAATATCGCATATTGGATCATCCTCATCTTTGGAGGCGCCGTAGGGTTCCTCTCTACTTTGTATATCATTGTATCTTTATTTGGAACACTGGGATATAAAATATATCGAAAGATAAAATACGGAATTTCAATGTTTAAGTGACTTTCCATATCAGGCTCACTAATAACCGAAGCTTTTGACAGACATAACAAAATCCCGGCATTGCCGCCACCGGTAACGCCGGGATTTCCGTTGCTTTTCTCAATCCTTGCCGCTTCGTCCTCGGAAACGCAGTATTTGTGCCTTCTTCCCGGAACTTTTCACGGACTCTTCCCTTTCTCCCGTCCAATGCTTAAGCCACAGCAGAAATTTCTGATACCCCACGGCCGCCACAGGGAACATGGCCACATAATAAGGAAAAATATATCTCGCTTTTGCCTCCCAGATCAAACTGAAGAAAAATCCGCCTATAATCATAACCGGCAATACCATTGCCAATAAATTGCCCTCTTTCCGTACTGCAAACAGGAAAAAAAGAAGCATTCCCATATACAGGATAAACTGCAGTCTGTCACAGAAAGACAACATAGGTTGAAAATGGGCATCCTCACTGAGCCAATAAGCAAAGGAATCCTCTGCCGGAGGATTCTCCTCCGGATAATTCTGGCTGAAATGATATCCCTGATACAAAGGTTGATTCCACTGGGATAACTGCTTTTGCTTAAAGAAATGCAACGCATATGCAGGCTGTTCCCAAAAGATCTGCAGCCTGTCCCGAACCCCCTGCATATAGACTATGTTGGATTTCTCCGTGTCATAGCCGCTCTCCGCGTAAGGGTCCGTCTCCGAAGAGCAATACCATCCGTATCTGCCATCCGCCTCCTGCAGTCCCACTTCAATCCAGGAACTGGTGGGCAGACCGCCGGACACACTGATTCCCGAACGTAGTTCATAAATCTGTCGGACACCTGTCACGGCAAGACCCGGAATCACCATTGCGCAGACCGCCGCGATCAAAAGTCTTCTATCCTTTTGCCGGATAGCCGCCAACAAGGCAACCAGGCAAAAAGCGATTGCCAGAATCAGGCAATTCTTCCTGATCACCACCGCCAATGCCAGCGCAGCCAATGCCCCCGCCAGATATCCCCACTTTTTCCTGTTTCCATACCGGAGAAACAGGAATACTGCCAGCATGGAGCAGAAGATACTCAGAATTTCCCCATACACCCAGCTGGTATAGAAAATCAGGGGCAGGCAGCCCGTCATCGTCAGACAGTAGACGACTGCAACCGCCATGTCTTCCGTAATCTCTCTCACAATCCGATACCCCAAATAAGCAATGCAGGGAACCGCCACCGCATTTATAATCTCCAGCACAAAATACTGAAATGCACCTGCCACAGAAAAAATCAGCTCCAACACTGCAATCATACCCAGCTGCTGCGGATATCTGCCGCAATAATATTCCGGGCGCAGAGAAGTGAAATTTCCGTCCATAAAGCCTATGGCATCCATACAAATGTAAAGCTGGTCTGCCGCAGGCACTCTTTCCGCGGAGTAAATCCACCAAAATCCTGCAAAGGTAAGCCATATCAGCATCAAAGTCATTATGCCTCTCATGATCACCTGTTTCCATCCGGCGGAAAGCCTTTTATCCAGAGCCGTCAACCCTCCCATAATACCGCATATGAATAGAAAGGCCAGCAGATTCCATATGCTGGAATCTCGCACATCCACGGGAAATTCCGGAGCGTTTGGCGGCATATATTGAGTAAAGCGAAGGGAATACCAGGAAAGGAACAAAAAGAGCAGGCTTCCTCTCACACAGACTACCCGGCTGCCTGTACTGACCAGGATATTCCTAATTTTTTCACTTTTGGACATTTCATTCCTCCCCTCAGCCTCTTAACCTGCCACTACCAGAGTAAGATACAGATATACGCCATAGGTAAGGAGCAGTAAAATCCCCTGCCATTTCTGAAATTTCTGAAAAATCATGGCGGGAATTACCGCAATGCATCCCACAATAAGGCAGGCAGGAAGATCATATTTCGCAGAAGCCTCCGCGATCGGAAGCGCTTTCCCGGAGACAAAAGAACTCAGCGGCAGAATCAAGGATAAATCAATAATATTGGCTCCCAGAATATTCCCCACAGAAAGAGACGACTGCTTCTTGACAATGGCGGTAATCGTCGTAATCAGCTCCGGAAGAGAAGTACCGACGGCAATAATCGTAACTCCGATCACTCTCTCCGGAACCCCGGCCAATGTCGCCAGCGCACTGCCATTGTCCACCAGCAGATCCGCTCCCCAGACAATCCCGATGGCACCCACAATGAACTTCATGAGATTCATCAGAATTTCCTTTCGTTCCGGCTTGTTCCTGCGCCCCTCACTTCCCTGCTTCGTCATGGCACGTTTCGCTGAAGTCACATTCTCCCACAAAAATACGCAGAAAATAAGAATCAGCACCACAGATATGGGCATTGTCGTCTGTCCTGTGAAACCGCATGCCACAATTAACCCTGCCGCAGCCAGCATGAGAATCGACTTCAGCAGATAGTCTTTCCGCTTGATCACCGCCGGCATGCAGATCAGGGAAATCGCCATGATCAATCCGATATTTGCAGTCACGCTTCCCACCGCATTTCCGATTGCCATATCAACGCTTCCCTTGGCCGCTGCCATGACGGAAACCAACATCTCCGGAAGCGTGGTTGCCAGGCTTACAATCGTAGCTCCGATAATCAGTTTCGGAATACCGCTTACTTCCGCAATCCAGGAAGAAGCATCCACAAAATAGTCGCCGCCCTTAACAATAAACACAATCCCTACAAGAAACAAAAAAATAATCGTCGCCAGTTCCATTCTACCTTCCTCTTTCTTTCGTATTTTCTCAAAAGAAAAAACCCATGCATAGCCACCAAAGCCATACCGGGTCAAAAGGCCTGTATCACTCACAGCTATGTATGAGTCTCGTTATTTAAGACAAGCCAGGCCAAAAGGCCGCGTATGTTGACTTGTCACGCATTTCGCGCTTACTACTCCCTCATCAGGCATTTTCAATTGTGAATTTAGTGTAGCACATAGAGAGTCAAGCTGTCAATATATAGAAAAATAACTCTTGAAAATCTTTCTCCTCCATGCTATACTACTTCCATCGACAGCACTTTATGGCTGATATTTTTTCTGTTTATCATTATTTTCAGGTTTTCCCTGATTTTCCAGTAAAAATATTTAATTTGCTCTGTGTCTTTCTATCCGTACCATTTCATTGGATTTCACAATACGAAATCTCTTTTTCACCATCTCACAACCATTCCAGGAGAACGTGTTATGAAACTGACATTACCCGCGGACACTGCACCGCCAGGAAACCATACCCTGTTGTCCAACCATCGCGGACAACAGGGGAACACAGGCGATGGATATTTCATATAGAAAGGAATGAAATTATGAAATCTGTCAGATATTCAGGTATGAAAAGTCTTATTCTGTTTTTTATCCTGTTTTTCAACCTGTCTTCCCTGTGCGCCTCTGCCGCTGACACCTCCCCGGCGGGAAATCAAGCGCAGAGGCTCCTGGAGCTGAATCCCACTGTTTATTTTAAAACAGTGGACGTCTATAATGTGATAACGGACGAACGCATCCGATTTACTGTGGACCCTCCGGTTCCCGTTCACGTGTCACCCACCGCCTATTGTTCGGAGATCTGGAATGTTCCCGAGCTTTCCTATTTCCTGGCTTTGAGTGAAAATTATAAAGATTATTCTTATACAATGTCCACAAGCGGCTCCCTCAAATATGTTTATTCTGCTTTCTTTGTGGAAAGCCGTTATAGAAAGCCGGGAGAAAATACCCATGTATTTATGAACGATCCCGTGGACAAATCCATTACTTATTATGTGGTATCCTTCGTCGCTCCTCACCCTCACGAATTTATCCAGGTTGATGATAACAGCAGCAAAGGACATTTTCCCGGCTGTACCAGTACGGGCCACAGAAGTATCTGTTCTATCTGCGATCTGGATAATGGTTTTGAGGTTCATGACTATACCGACTGGTATCTTTCCGGAGATCTGGAGCGTCGCGATTGCAGCCTCTGCGATCACTGCGAAACACGTACCCCCATCATAAACCTGACTTATCATGGCAATGGCAATACCGACGGGGAGGTTCCTTCCGCCCAGTCAGGTGAGAAAGGAAGCACAGTCACTGTCAGTCATGGGGGTAGTCTAAGCAAGGCAGGCCATCTGTTCCTGGGCTGGAGTACGAACAATGACGCCCTGTCACCGGATTCTCACTACGCTCCCGGTCAGGCAATCACTCTCAATGAAGACACTGTTCTTTATGCCATATGGGAACCTGAAATCAAATATGTGGAAACCACATTTCAGGTCCGCTCTTCTTTTCAGGGAATTCAACAGTCACAGATTCCTCACAATTACAGGCTGCACTACACTGTCACCAATGAAAATGTTCCTGATTTCAAGCTGGAAGGCATCCTGGGCCCGGAGGACCAAATCTGGCAGGAAATACCCGATGAAGGCACTTCCACCGAAAACATATCTGCCTGCCTGTGGACTCTGACTTTGAATCTCCCTCAGAGCTATGGGGATACAGGACAAGATGACTCTGAAGAAATGCCTGTGCGGCATGGGCTGAACAAAATTGTGTTCACAGAAGAAAACGCAGATGTGGAGAGATATTTCTGTGGGTTCGGAGACAGCTTCTCTTCTGCCGAGCAATCCGCCAGAACGATTCAAACCACCACCGATTCCACCATTGTGCATCGTCTGACCGGTTCCACACATAATGAAGATATTGTTCTGCAGGTGTTCAACACCTATCTTCTGCCCCAGGAATCTATCCATATCTACTATGACAGCATAAAAAACGGCGTATATCATATCAAAAACGGCCAGCAAATTGTGACGGAGCAGTCTGTGTATGCCGGAGAATATGCATGGGAACAAATCTGTGCAAAAAAGCCTCTGTATGAAGACAAATCCTATCTCTGTGTAGAAAAGCCTGCCCAGTTTATTGTACAGCTTGATACCATTCCGTTCCGATTTCTCTATGTGCGTCTCATCACTGTGACATGGCTGGATGCGGACGGCGTAGATCTCAGGAAAGTATCTATTCCAAATGGCAGTGCCTACAATACTCTTTATCCGGAGGCCCCAAGTGAAACCGGCAAATGGGGAGAGGCGCAGGCAGATGCGGATGGCAATATTACGATTCAGTGGGAAGAAATTCCTCCGGTCCCGACTCCGGAGCCCACCACAGAGCCAACCGCCGAACCCACTACAAAGCCGACTCCCGAGCCCACTATAGAGCCTGAGCCTGTACCTACCACGGTCCCCTCTCCTGCTCCTTCTACAGTTCCGTCTCCTGAGCCTACCCTGGTTCCCTCTCCTGCTCCCACTGCGGTTCCTGAGCCGGAACCTGCTCCGGATGCCGAAAATGAAGCCGTATCGGAAACAGAATCTGCTTTCACGCCGGAGCCTGTCTTCCCTGTATCCATATCTGTCACGCCCCCCGGCGCGGCACCGCCGCCGGTATTGGCCCGGATCCTTCCGGTTCCGCCCACTCTTACCGCTTCCCCCGCACCTGCGGAAATAGAAGCCGAGACAACGCCGGAAAAAGCTGAGACAGAAGAGCCGGCGCCTGCGGATCCTGAGGCAGAAGAAATAACCGATACGGATATCCCGCTGACAGAAGCAGGCCTATCCGGCAGAAAATGGGCCCTTCTAAACCTGATTCTAACCATTCTAACCATTCTCATCAGTCTCCTTCTTCTGATTTTCTATTTCATCCACAAGCAAAAAGAAGAAAAAAGGGAAGAGGAATATCCATACACCATGAAAAGAAAAGAGGAAAGAAAAAAAGAGGAAGAAACCTTGAAACGAAAGGGCCTTGTCAGAAGTCTCAGCATCCTGCCCGCAATATTTGCAATCATCACCTTCCTTCTGACAGAAGACATGCGCAATCCTATGGCATTTATAGATAAGTGGACCCTATTGATGCTTTTTTATGCAGTAATCAATATTATATTGGCAATCTTCTCCATCAAAAAATGGGAAGACCACGATGACCAGGAGAGTTCTTCGGCTGTCTGAATGCGGCCGTAGTCTTGCAATTTGTCCGAATTCGTACGAAAGCTGCCAGCAGGTTACGCCTGCTGGCAAAACTTTTTCTAAACTCCCATACACTAAGCCGCAAAATTCTACAATCTGCATGCAAAAGAAAGCGTTGACATCCGAAAAAGAAACAAATTATAATGAGAGAAATATTCCTGCATGAACGGAGACAAACTGGCATGGAAAAAATAGAATATATTCTTGATTTTGCTGTGAATATGGGCGGCAGAATGCTGGCTGTTGGTGCAAATCTGGAACGTGTCAACGATACGATGTACCGCATCTGCCAGAGCTATCAGCTGAATTCCATCAGCATTTTTTCGCTTAGCAGTGTTATTATTATCAGTGCAAAATCTCCGGATTCTCAGCCCGGCACCAGACAGATTTCGGTTCCGCCCGCGTCAAAGCATCTGGAAAAATTGAACCGGCTCAATCAGCTGTCCCGTAAGGTATGTGCCGAGACACCTCCTCCGGAAGCTCTCGCCGAAATGCTCACAGAGGCAGAGCAGGTAAAGGACTACTCGCCCGCTACCTTTCTCATCGGTTATCTGATCGCCATGACCAGCCTTGGAGTGATCTATGGCGGAAGCCCTCGGGACATCTTCGCCGCCGACATTAACACCCTCGTGCTGCTGTGGCTGATTGATTTTTTTGATAAGCGCCGAATCAATCGAATCGTGGCCAACACACTCTGTACCTGGATCGCAGGTACGCTTACCATCCTGTTGATCAGATTTGGCATTGGAGAACATTTCTTTATCATTGTCATCGTCAACAGCATGATGATGATCTCCGGCTCGGCTCTGGTTAACGCGGTCCGCAATATTCTATGTGGCAATGAGATGAACGGAATTCTGGAGTTTCTGAAGGTGGTACTGGAAAGTACAGCCATTGTCGCCGGCCTGATTCTCAGTATATATATGTTTGGAGGACTGATCACATGGTAGAGAACCTGAAATTAATTCTTTTTTCCTTTACTGCTTCTCTTGGTTTCGGTATTGTATTTCACATCAAGCAGAAGTATTTGTTGTGGGCAGGGCTGGGCGGTGCCCTGACTCGCCTGTGTTATCTGCTTCTGATGGAGTTCATTGACGAACGCTTCTTTTATTCTCTGCTGGCGGCTATGCTGGCTTCCATCTATGCGGAAATCCTGGCTATGGAATTCAAAATGCCGTCAACCGTTTTTCTCTATCCCACAATTCTGCCCCTCCTTCCCGGAAGCCTGCTGTATCACACAGCAGTGAACTTCTTCCTCCACGATCGAGAAGCCATGTGGGAAAACGCCGCAAATTGCGCATTGGCGCTTCTGGGCATCAGCATCGGATTCGTAATTACATCCACTTTTACTTACTATAGAAGAGTCTATTTCCTGGGAAAGGGAATTGCATCCCATTTTAAACGCAGACCACATCTCGGGAAAAAGAAATCTGACTGAATCCATTTCAAAATAATCCATTTAAAAGGCTTCCCATACCGGAACAAAACTGCTCCGATACGGGAAGCCATATGACAGACTCTCTCTTTTAACTCTTGTTCTACAAAATCATTCTATTTTCCTGCGCCCTCTTTCCAGGCTGTTGCAAGACTTGCAATTCCGCTCAGTTCTGCCGGAAGAAGAATGGTCGTGGCCTGACCGTCGGCAACCTTCTCAAAGGCCTCCAGGCTCTTAATCTTCAGAACAGGTTCATCCGCTCCTGCTTCCTTCAGCATCCTGATACCATCGGCATTTGCCTGCTGCACCTTCAGGATTGCTTCCGCTTCACCTTCTGCCTCGCGGATCATTTTCTCCTTCTGTGCTTCCGCACGAAGGATGGCGGACTGCTTATCTGCTTCGGCACGGAGAATTGCGGATTCCTTGGCACCTTCTGCCTCCAGAATCTTCGCCTTCTTCTCGCCTTCCGCACGGGTTACTGCTTCACGTCTCTCGCGCTCGGCCTTCATCTGCTTCTCCATGGCATTCTGAATCTCTGCCGGAGGAATGATGTTCTTCAGCTCTACTCTGTTCACCTTGATTCCCCAGGGGTCGGTGGCAATATCCAGTGCGGCACGCATCTTCGTGTTAATGGTCTCGCGGCTGGTCAGCGTCTGATCCAGTTCCAGATCACCAATAATATTACGGAGAGTGGTTGCTGTCAGGTTCTCAATGGCCATCATTGGATTCTCCACGCCATAGGTGAACAGCTTGGGATCCGTGATCTGGTAGAACACTACCGTATCGATTCTCATGGTAACATTATCCTTCGTGATAACGGGCTGAGGCGGGAAATCTGCCACCTGCTCCTTCAGATTGACTTTTCTGGCAATCTTATCCAGGAAAGGGACCTTGATATGAAATCCTACCGACCACGTTCCCTGATAAGCGCCCAGACGCTCAATCACATAAGCCTGTGCCTGCGGAACAATCTTCAAGCAGGATGCCAGAATCAAAAGTACTACCACAATCAACGCAACGATTACCCAAATCATACTTTACCTCTTTCTGTACTGTAATTTGACAGTACGCATTTATTTTATTCTATTTCAACCCCCGACTTCCCTGTCCGGGATTCTTTGCTCACTGCTCAAAAATACCTCTGTCCTGTCAAGGGGTATCCTTTTCTCCCGTGGTCACTTCCTCTACCGGTTCCGCGCCTGGAATCGCCGTCTTTCCTTCCATATTGACCATCCCATTCTCAGCTTCGGTTATCGTTTCCAGTGTTGCTCCTTCCCTCTCCGGTCCGGTCATCGGTCCCGGTCCTTCCGTCTCTGGTCCGGCCATCGGTTCTGATTCCATTTTTGCCTGCTCCTGCATTCTGACAATCAGCTTCACCCCGCTGATTGCTGTCACTATTACCACCGCTCCCGCCGGAATTCTGACTTTGTCATCAATACTCCTTGCACTCCACTCCTGCCCGCTCACGGTCACCTGTCCTGTGGCCTTCAAATTATCAATCTCACCGGTGACGATAGCCTGACGCCCTACCATGCTTTCCACATTGGTCTTGACCCGATCTCTGTTAAAATATCGTACGGCGATGGGCCTGGTGAAGAACAGCAGCAATATAGACACCAGAAAGAACAGAATCACCTGTATAAAAATGGGAGCATACAATAAAGCAGCAAAAATAGCCACCAATGCCCCTCCTGCAAACCAGATGGTGGTCAATCCTAAAGTCAACACTTCAATTCCTATACACAAAATCAGCAAAACCAGCCAGAAAATCATCATTTCACTCATATTGTTTCCCTGCCTTTCTATAACCGACTGGTTCTGTACATATTTTATACAAAAAGCGGTTATACTTCTTTTCTTTTATTAGTTTACTACAAAAATCGTTTTCAAGCAACCTCTTTCTTTGCACGATAACCCGGTTTAATTTGCCATCTTAATAGGAACTGCATTATTATATAATTAATCTTTGATAACAGAATTCAGAAAATGATTCGATTTAAGAAAATAGTCTGTAACGAATCCCGTTCCAAATGGATATAAGTGTCAGAAAGGAGGGACCCATGGATGAATTATACTCACAATATTCCCAGATTGTATTTCATTTCCTGTATGCAAGGTGCAAAGACGTTACTCTTGCGGAAGACCTGATGCAGGAGACCTTTTTAAAGGCTCTGGAGTCTCTCCGCAATTATGACGGAAGCTGTAAGCTGTCCACCTGGCTGTGTCAGATTGCAAAGCATCTGCTGTACCAGCACTGGGCCAAAACCAATCGGGCAAGGCTGGAAGAACTGGACGAGACACTGGTGTCGGATCATGACACGGAACGACAGGCAATCGCCAGAGTCGAGCTGGCGGACGTATGGGACAGATTACAGAAATTCCCCTCCGACACCAGAAAAGTGGTAGAACTGAGAGTTCTGGGCGGCCTGTCCTTCCGGGAGATCGGCGACATGCTTGGAAAAAGTGAAAACTGGGCGCGGGTTACCTTTTACCGGGCCAAAATAATATTAATTCAGGAGGCCAATCATGGAAAAGATGAATTGTGATATTGTCAGAGATTTAATACCATCCTATTTGGACGAAGTGTGCTCGGAGGCAACCAGGCAGTGTGTGGAAGAGCACCTGACCACTTGTGACACCTGCAGAGAGATTGTATCCTTTTACCGGACTCACATGCTTTCCGCAAATAAGCTGGAACGGAAGAGTCTGGATGGTCTGAAGAAAATAAAAGAGCTCCTGCTGATTCAGAAGCTGGCCTGTTACGCTGTTCTGGCTTCTTTGCTTCTTCTGGGTATCTGGATTTTTGTGGCCAACAGATTTTTCTCCCTGTTCTTTGCGCAGACATGTCTGTTCATCATCTGCATGTTCGCCAGCTTTTTATCCGGCATTGGCTCCGGAGGAAAGACGCCATTGGGCAAAAGAGAATACATCTTCGGTGGCATTTCCATTTTCCTGGACATTTATTTCGTGTCAGCATTCCTGTATATGGCCGGCCATCTGAAACAGGATTCCACTATTATCTTCGGAATGGAGCCCAGGCGCCTGGGGCCTTTCTGGGAACGTCAGCTGATAGCGGCATTTGCCGTCCAGATTGCCTTTTTCGTCTATTACCTGTACTGTATCATCAGACAGGATAAGAACTGCAGCTGGCTGCTGTGCCTGAACATGACCGGCATCTTCCTGATACTGCGATATGATCTCTGGATGAAATACATGTCCGATTTTCAGACCCTGTTCCGGCAGATGATCCGGGATACACTGGAAGTGGTAATCATAGGAATGCTGGGAATAGCTGCAAGCCTTCTGCTTACAAAAGTAATGAAGAAACGGACACTGCAGCAATAGAATCCTTCTGTGCACAAAACGAGTAGGGAATGTATTTCTCCCTACTCGCTTTTCCAATCGTATCGCGCCAGGTGAATCACCTGCGGCAAATTTCTTCCCATCAGCAGCCTTCCGCTCTGCGGAGTGCCGAACTGCCCGCAGTGTTATCTCTGCCACTCGAAAACCTTCCTTACCCTTCGATAGCGATATACTTGCTCTCCTCTATGGCAGGCCTTGTTTCTTTTTTTGGAACGGATACCTTCAGGATACCATCCTCAAATCTGGCTCTGATATCCTCCTGGGTCACTTCCTCTCCCACATAAAAGCTTCTGCTGCAGGTTCCGTAATATCTCTCCCTCCGGATATACTTTCCATTTTCGTCCTTCTCGTCGTTGTCCTGTCTGGACTCGGCGCTGATCTTCAGATAACCGTCCTTCAGCTCTGCCTTCACATTCTCCTTCTTGTAACCGGGAAGATCGATATCCAGCTCATATCCTGTCTCGCTCTCCTTCACATCCGTCCTCATGACAGCCGGTACCGAAGCGTTATACCTTGCCGCATTTCTCACCGGGCGGTCAAAACCATCGAACAGATCATCAAACAGGCTCTCTCCAAAAAAGTTATTCAGTGCGTTTAAACTTGACATCAACATAATATATTCCTCCTTGTTCTTTCCGGCAGTTTTTTCACTGCTGATTATTATTTGATTGTTTTAGCATTCACAAGTTCTGTTTCTCTGTTTCCCTTGTTCTATTAATGTTATAACACTTTTATTAGCACTCGTCAATAGCGAGTGCTAATAATTCTATGAACGTTTTCTAAACTTCAACTAAAATAAGTCTTAACCGACTGTTGTGAAATTATACCTTATTTCACAGGTCCTATCTCATCCTCCATGACAGATTCTGCTATCATGAACAGAAAAACCTGCCATGAAAACATGAAAAAGCCGCCTGTATATGCAGATATTCACCTCTGCACACACAGGCGGCTTTTGCCGTTTCTTTCCTCTATTCCTTTCGAACAGTCCTATTTGCTCCTCTGAATCTCCAATACCTTGTATGTGAATACGCCGGCGGCGGTCTCTACTTCCACATTGTCACCCACCTTACAGCCGATGAGCGCTTTTCCCACAGGACTTTCATTGGAAATCTTCCCTTTCAGGCTGTCCGCTTCCGTGGAGCCTACGATTTTGTATTCCAGCTCTTCGCTGTACTCAATATCCAGAAGCCGGACCACACAGCCAATGTTAATCTTATCCAGATCAACCTCATCCTCTACCACCACTTCGGCGTTTTTCAGAATCTTCTCCAGCTCTTCGATTCTGGTCTCGATATCTCTCTGTTCATCCTTTGCCGCATCGTATTCCGCATTCTCGGACAGGTCTCCCTGCTCTCTGGCTTCCTTGATTTTCTGTGCCACTTCCTGGCGGCGTACCACTTTCAGTTCATGCAATTCATCCTCGTATTTTCTGAGTCCTTCATAGGTCAGAATATTTTTCTTCTCCTGCATTTTAATACATCCTTCCTGTTTTCTATATTTTCATAATCTGCTCTTATTTACTATGCTGTCACATGGGATTCTTCCGTATTATACCACTTTTCCCGCCGGTGTCAAGGCAATACGGGAGCGCTGCATCTTCTTTGTGCATATTTCCATTTTTCCTTCAACGAAATATACTGAATTCCGTTGCTTCGTCCCATCATCCGTCTCCGTTTTTCTTCCACAGAGAACATATCCAGCCAGACGCTTCCCTCCGGAATCTCCGACACTGCCAGCCTGGCCTCTCCGGTAAAGTCGAGAATATTGGAGGGTCTGGCGCAGGAAAGACGAAATTTCTTCCAGGCGGAAGGTCCTTCCAGATACTGCAGTTCTATGGCAAGTCCATATTCCGTATAGAAATCCTCCACATCAGCCAGCAGTTCCTCCGTATAGTCAGCCTCCAAAAGAATCCACCGAAGACTCTTCATCTTACAGGCATAAGTTTCCAGCACTGAAAACAGGTCCGGCATCCTTCCCAGAATCACAAAATGCGGCCAGACCGCCTCCGGCATCAGCTGCTCCACCCAGAAAGGCCTGCAATATCCTTCAAATTCCTTCAGATCAAAATACTGCTGCCACAGCGCGGACAGACCTTTTTCCCTTTTCCCATTTCCCGTGTATTCTTCCATAAATGCTTCCGCAGGATTCTCCGCAGATATCCGCTCCTGTCCCTGGGCTTCACTTCCGATGAGGGCCTTCCTGACCGTATTCTCATAGACACAATAGCAGTCCCGTTCTTCTCCCGCCAGCTCCATTACATCACGTTTCAGCCTGCGCAACGCCTCCTCTGTCTGTCGAAGTCTCTCTTCTCTCTCAGCCAAAAGACGCTCCTGCTCCAGCAGTTCTGCTTTTCTTCGCTTCTCCTCCAGGCGCCGCTCTTTTTTCGTCAAACGGTTCCGCTTCCCCTGTCTGCCTCTTCTCCGCAATATTCCCAGGAAATGGCGCCGCTCCCGGGCGTCCTGCACTTTTGCACTTTCATCACGCTTCTCCGGCTGTCCCGGCATCCGAAGTGTCTTTCCAAACCATTCCTCTGCCCCCACATCCAGGCTCACCCGAACCAGCATATACGTTTTCAGCCCTATAGGCTCTATAAACGGCTCCCGCAGCCCCTTTTTCTTTATAAAATAAATGATGGTGTCCATGCTGCAAATATATGCCGTTTTACCCGAAAATAGACTCCACTCCCTCCATCAGCTCTGAAAAAGTCTCCATGGAATTGATGGTCTGCCGGAACCGGGCGGAATGAGGCATTCCTGTGGTATACCAGGCCAGGTGCTTTCTCATTTCCCGCACCGCCGTGTACTCTCCCTTCGTTCGAAGCTGCAGTTCGGCATGTTCTAAAATCACCCTCTTTTTCTCCTGTCTGTCCGGGGGCTCCGGTATCCTGCCTGTATCGAGAAAACTGACAATATCCCGGAATATCCAGGGATTTCCCTGGGCGGCCCGGCCTACCATTATGCCGTCACATCCTGTGGTCTCCAGCAGCTCCTTCGCAGCCCGGGGGCTGTCCACATCGCCGTTACCGATCACCGGAATCTTCACGGCCGCTTTTACCTGCCTGATGATCTCCCAATCCGCATGGCCGCTGTAATACTGCTCTCTGGTGCGCCCGTGCACTGCCACTGCCGCCACGCCGCAGCTCTCCGCAAGCTTCGCGATTTCCACCGCATTGCAGTGGGCTTCGTCAAACCCCTTGCGGATTTTCACAGTCACCGGCTTTTTCACAGCTTTCACCAGAGCAGACAGGATTTCCTCTGCAAGGCGGGGATTTTTCATCAGCGCGGAGCCTTCCCCGTTATTCACTACTTTGGGTACCGGACAGCCCATGTTAAAATCCAGAATGGCAAAAGGACGTTCCTCAATCTCCTTCGCCATATCCGCAAGAATCCGGGCATCCGACCCGAAGAGCTGCAGAGACGCCGGGCCCTCCTCCGGATGAATGGTCAGAAGCTCCTCCGTATTTTTATTATGATAATAAATGGCCTTTGCGCTGATCATTTCCATACATACCAGTCCGGCCCCGGCCTTCCTGCACAGCAAACGAAATGGCAGGTCCGTCACGCCTGCCATGGGAGCCAAGATCACATTGTTGTCCAGAACCACATTCCCGATTCTCAGCTTACTCAATTTTCTTACCCTCCTCGGTACTTCCCGCCGTCCCTTTCGCCGGCCTCCGGTTCTTTTCATAGATAATCCGAAGCCCGTCCAATGTCAGAAAGCTGTCATAGATATCGATGGCATCTGTCTCATCCGCAATCAGTCTGCCCAGTCCTCCGGTGGCCACCACTTTCAGATTCCGGATACCGCTCTCCTCTTTCACTTTCCTGATGATATACTCGGTCTGGCCGATTTGGCCGTACACAAGCCCGGCCTGCATACTGCTGATGGTCTCCTGGGCCAGAATGGATTTGGGCTTCCGAATCTCGATATTTGGCAGCTTCGCCGCCTGGGTCCAGAGCGCCTCCGAGCTGATTCGGATGCCCGGTGCTGTGATACCCGCCGCGAATTCTCCCTTTTCCGTAATCAGGTCATAGGTGGTGGCCGTTCCGAAATCCAGCACCAGCACAGGCCCGCCATACTTCTCATAGGCCGCCACCGCATCCACAATGCGGTCCGCCCCGATGGCTCTGGGATCCTCTGTGATAATCCGTATCCCGGTCTTCATGCCCGGTCCCACATTGATGGGCTTCGTCTCCGTGTAGCGCACCAGCGCACCCAGGAAAGAATGCATCACATCCGGCACCACGCTGGCCACAATAGAGCCTTCCAGATCTGATATCTCAATACCTCTGTTCCTCAAAAGCTGAGTGATCAACACGCCGTATTCGTCCGAAGTCCTGGGGGTTCTCGTCATCAGACGGAATGTGGCTTTCAACGACTTTCCCTGGTATACACCCAGCACCATATTGGTATTTCCTATGTCAACTGCCAGAATCATATTGTCACTCTCCCTGTTAACTGCTGTTTCGTTTGACGAGTCCATAACACTTCAATCATTGCATGGCAGAATTGACAGCCATTTTCTCCCTCTGTCACAAACGACTGCAAACGAAATTGGGCAAAGCCCCCGTCACTCCTCAAAATCCTCCGGCAGAGTCTCCCCGAGGATAAATATCCTGTAGTACAGGTTCAGGGCCTCGAACAGCTCCTGCCGGTTCCTGCGGACCTCGGACACCATCAGCCCGCTGTTGATTTCATCATAATAGATATCGTCATCCCTGGCATTGGTCTCCAGCACCACATTCCCATCCTCTTCAAACGCAATGGTGAAGATACCGCCCACATCTTCCGTAAACAATACGCAGAGAATGTGCAGTTCATCCTTCACAGAATCCGGAATCCCGTTGAAGCGTTCATTGAAATAATATTTCATTTCATAGGCATTGGCCCCGCAGAGCACAATCTTTTTATCTTCCATCTGTTCCTCCTGACCACTTTCCGCGGACAGCGACCCTGCCTCAGACATATCCGTAAACTCCCCGGACAGACACTTCTCCGGCATACACTTCCGCCACACTCCCCTCCGGCCGTTCCACCAGCAGCTCTCCCGTCCGGTTAATTCCTCTGGCAATGCCCCGGAATTCCCCTTTGGGATCCAGGACACGCACCTCTCTGTCCTTATTAACCAGCAGTCCATTATATCTATCCAGCAGGGGTTCCAGGCTGCCTGCCTCCCGGAAAATCCCATAGTATTCTTCAAAAGACTTCATGACGCTGACAATCAGCTCCGCCCTTGGCACCTTATATCCGCATTCTGCCCAGAGGCTTGTGGCCACATCCGCGATTTCCTCCGGAAAGCTCTGCTCTCCCACATTGATGCCTGCGCCTATGACGATATAGTGAATGTATTCTCTCTCAATGCTCATTTCCGCCAGCATGCCGCAGACTTTTTTCCCGCTTATCACAATGTCATTTGGCCATTTGATCTGCGCCTCCGCGCCGCATATCTCCCGGATTCCCTCCGCCACAGCCATCCCCATCACCAGCGTCACCATGGACGCTTTTTCCACGGCAAAATCCGGCTTTAAAATCAGAGTAAAATATACATTTGTCCCCGCCGGGCTGCTCCAGGATCTGCCTTTCCGCCCTCTTCCGGCCGTCTGCATATCCGCCACAATCAAAGTGCCTTCTTCCGCCCCGTTTTCCGCGTCCAGCTTCGCCTGCAGATTGGTGGAATTCAGGGAATCATAAAATTTCACCGGGTGCCCCGCCCATTTCGTATTCATCCGGCTCTCCAGCTCATACTGTCCGAAAAGCTCCTGCTCCGACAGCAGAAGATAGCCTCTGTTCTGGACCGCCTCTATATGATACCCTTCCTTTTTCAGCTGCCCTATCGCCTTCCAGACCGCCGTGCGGGATACACCAAAATGTTCGCAGAGCTCCTGCCCGGAGACATAGTCTCCTCTCTGCCGCAAAAATGCCAGTATCTCAGATTTCATGTCGATGTTTTCCTGTATTATACTTTCCTTTTCTTCGTTTTTATCCTGTGCCCCTGTGTTCTTCACAGTAGACCTCCGGGCAATTCTCTTTATTCATGACAATAGAATTCTGCTCTTGAATTCTATCGTTACCTTACTTTTCATGCAAGGTGGAGCGATATCTGCACTTCATCCCTCCGACAGAGTGGCCAGCATTACGGCCTTAATGGTGTGCATGCGGTTCTCCGCCTCCTGGAACACCAGAGACTGCTCCGACTCAAATACCTCGTCCGTAACCTCCATCTCCGTGATGCCGAAACGAGCCCCCATCTCCGCGCCGATTTTGGTCTTCAAATCATGAAAAGCAGGCAGGCAATGCATGAAGACGGCCCTTTCCCCCGCGTTTTCCATGACCGCGCGGTTCACCTGATAGGGAGACAGCTCCCGGATGCGTTCGGCCCACACTTCGTCCGGCTCCCCCATGGAAACCCAGACATCCGTGTAAATCACATCCGCATCCTTTGTGCCTGCATTCACGTCTTCTGTCAGCGTGATGCTGCCGCCGGTCTGCGCCGCAATTTCCCTGCACTTACGCACCAGCCCATCCTCCGGGAAATATTTCGCCGTGGTACAGGCGGTAAAATGCATTCCCATTTTCGCACAGACTACCATCAGAGAATTGCCCATATTGTAGCGGGCATCTCCCATATAAGTCAGCTTAATGCCTTTCAGTGTACCGAAATGCTCCTGTATGGTCAGAAGATCGGCCAGCATCTGCGTTGGGTGAAATTCATTGGTCAGGCCGTTCCACACCGGCACCTTCGCATATTTTGCCAGCTCCTCCACAATATCCTGCCCGAATCCCCGATACTCTATCCCCTCATACATGCCGGAGAGCACTCTGGCCGTGTCCGCTATACTCTCCTTCTTGCCGATCTGAGAGCCTGCGGGGTCC
>CAQUWW010000015.1:0-28455 GCA_948896875.1 uncultured Acetatifactor sp.
TGCCCCTTCATATGCGAATCCAATCCGCATCAGAAGCTGCATGACATTTCCCGTTTCTTCTCCCTGTATTTCCTGATACTGAGCCGCACGCTCCGCATAGTACATCTCGTTACCTTCCTCGGGAATCCGCTCCGCAAAAAGCGTTGCCTCCTCCGGAAGATTGGCTTCTTTTTTATTATAGGTAGCAGTGACAATGAAGTCCGGGCCCTTGTAGGTCTGGGTGATTGTGATCTCGGCCGCATCAAGGATGCATTCCTGTGTATGTTCGTGTTCTTCCATCTGGAGCCTGCCGCAGACCAGATTTCCGTTCTCATCTCTGCAGGCATCTGTGTGCTGGTGGACCTCCGCTTCCGGCAATGTACAGGTCAGTACAGGCTCCTCTTCTCCGTTCCCCTGGGTATAGCACCCATCCCCATGTACATGTGCCTCTACTTCCGGTAAAGTGCACAGAAGCTTTCCGTCCAGGCCATAGCACATTGAGCTGTGGGTATGCATCACATAATCCGCCAGGCCGCATTGAACATTGCCCGCCGCATCATAGCAGCCAGCCTCATGGATGTGGATCCGGCTGATACAGCCATATCCCGTCTCTTCGTAGCATTCTTCTGTGTGAATGTGTTCTTCCAGCCCGCAGACTACATTTCCTTCTTCGTCTCTGCAGACATCCCGATGCGCATGGGCCGGGATTCCGCAGTAAGCCACCGCGCCGGCGAGATCTCTCCAGGGCTCGGGAAATTCCACCCGACAGGTCTCATCATGGACATGCCGCAATAGCTGTATCTGGCCGCAGACAAGGACGCCGCGGACACCATAGCATTCCTCGGTATGGGTATGAAGCTCTCCCTCCTCTGTCTCCGTCATAGGACAGATCAGCCTCTCATTTTTGTCATAGCAGTTCTCGTCATGGATATGAATCAGATAGTCCGCGTCGCCGCACAGGAGCTTTCCTTCCAGGTCATAGCAGTCGTTGCTGTGACTGTGTATCCGCTCCATACAATAGAACGTATTAGATATGTAACACTCATCTGTATGAATGTGCTCTTCCTTACCACAGATGAAATTCCCATCTGCATCAAAACAGCCCGCACCATGAACATGGGCCGTAATCCCACAGTGCGGTTCTTTGTAACAATTATCCGTATGAACGTGTTCCATAACCATACAGATCAGATTTCCCTGGGCATCAAAACAGCTGCTGCCATGGGTATGCCCCATAATGCCGCAGTATACTTCCTGATAACATTGATCAATATGAGTGTGTTCTTCTGTCTTGCAGATCAGAACCTCTGCATAACATGCCTCGGTATGTACGTGAGCAACGGCTTGTGTCCCTTCGACTGTCCCCTCCGCTGCATTTTCCACAGTCCCTGCTGGGCCTTCCAGCGGCTCTGCCGCATCTTCCGTCGGTTCTACGGCACCTTCCGCCAATCCTGCCGCATTTTCCACAGGCTGTGCCGCCCCGTTTTCGCTGTCCGGCACTGCGGTATCCATGCTGCCTTCCGCCAAATCCTGCCCGGCGTCTTCCCCGGCTGCCGTCTCTTCCTTCCCGCATACAAGCTTTCGGACAATCTCATAGCACGAATCCTCATGGCTATGCCCTGCGCTCTCCTCCTGGCCGCAGAGAAATTCCTCCTTCTGCGTTACCGTATAGCAGGTATCCGTATGAGTATGACCTGTACTTTCCTCCTGACCACAGATCAGCTCCTCCACCTGTTTTACGATATAGCAGGCGTCCGTATGGCTGTGGGTCTCTCCTTCTACCTGTGTGCAGGTCAGTTCCTGTTTCTCACTCACCTTCTTGCAGGCATCCGTATGAGTATGTCCTGCACTTTCCTCCTGGGTACAGATCAGCTCCCTGCTCTCGGTCACATTCTTACACTCGTCCGTGTGCACATGTCCCGCATTTTCTTCCTGGCCGCAGATCAGTACCTTTTCTTCTACATAGCAAGTCGCGTCATGCTGATGGCTCTCACTGACCACAGGCTCTGCCGACGCTTCATACCCCCCCGGATCTCCTGACCCTCTGCGGGAAGCTGCTCTACATCCGCATATCCACACACAAGTTCCTGACTGTAACACTCTTCACTGTGGGTATGTTCCTCTATTCCGCAATAGGTGTCCTTCACCAAAGTCTGCGCCGGTTTTGACAAAACATAGGCCGTGGCAACAACCACGATAACCGCCAATGCGGTAACAATCATCTTCCATTGTCTATGTCTGCTCTTTTCTTTCAGATATTCATTTGCTTTCTTAAAGATAGAAGAATCCATCCGAATACCTCCTTGCCCAACCTTTGGAACCCTTTTCTCCCCCGTTCTGCGTTCGTCCGTTTGAAACGCTTCTCTTCTATTCCCATCCCACGGTTGGCCGTCCCTGCTCCAGCATCCGTTTATGAGCCTTTTTCATCTTTTTGACAGTATTCGCCTGATATTCAGCGAATACCTTTTTATTAACTACATAATGCTGATTTTGTGGTTAATTTTGGGCGGAATTCGCCCTTTTCTCTTAAGTGAATATAGTATAGCACGGGTATTTTGGATTTTCAAGATTATTTTATGCATCTCCCTGGATTTGGTTAACTGCATAATTCGAATTTTGAGTAATCAGAAAAGTATAGGGAATTTTACCAATGCAGTCTATGCAACTCCCCTGCCTGCTGCATCCCGCCGAAGCCATTCTGGCGCAGTGCTTCGTACAGCACAATAGACACCGAATTGGATAAATTCAGAGATCGGATTTCAGGCAGCATTGGAATACGGATACAGTTTTCCTCATGTTCCACCAGGATTTCTTCCGGAATCCCGGCGCTCTCCTTCCCGAACATGATGTAATCCTCCGGCCCATATGCTGCCTCTGTGTAAGTATGTTTCGCTTTTGTGGTCGCCATCCAGATTTTCACTCCGGGATGCAACTGCAGAAACTCTTCGAAATTCATATATCTGTGTACTTCAAGTAAGGGCCAGTAGTCCATCCCGGCCCGCTTAATGGATTTCTCGTCCAGGCGGAATCCCAAAGGCTCTATCAAATGCAGGGGCGTACCTGTTGCCACACAGGTGCGCCCTATATTTCCTGTATTTCCCGGTATCTCCGGTTGATGTAATATGATGTGCACGTTCTCTTCCCCGCGCCGTCAGCGCTGCTCCTCCCGCAGTTTCGTTACAAAACGATTCATTCTGCTCATGGCAGTCCTGAGATTCTCCAGCGAGGACGCATAGGATATCCGCAGATACCCTTCCCCGCAGTCGCCAAAGGCCGTTCCAGGCACTACCGCAACACTTTCCTCCCGCAGGAACCGCATGGCAAACTCGTCGCTTGTCAGGCCGAATTCCTTTATGCTGGGGAAAATATAAAAAGCGCCGTAAGGTTCAAAGCATTCCAAGCCCATCTCTCTGAATGCATGCAGCAGATACCGTCTCCTCTGATTGTAGGCCGTACACATTTCTGTCACATCGTCATCACCGTTCTTCAGCGCTTCTATGGCCGCATACTGACTGGTGGTAGGCGCGCACATAATAGCAAACTGATGTATCTTAATCATCTGCTCAATGATTTGTGCCGGTCCGCAGGCATAGCCCAGACGCCATCCGGTCATGGCAAAGGCTTTGGAGAAGCCATTGATCAATATGGTGCGCTCCTGCATTCCCGGAAGCTGCGCGATAGACACATGCTTTTCCTTATACGAAAGCTCGGCGTAAATCTCATCCGACATGACATAAATGTCATGTTTTATAAGGACTTCGGCAATGGCCTCCAGATCCTTCCGCTCCATGATAGCTCCGGTGGGGTTGTTGGGAAAAGGAAGCACCAGAATTTTAGTCCTGTCTGTGATGGCTTCCTCCAGCTCCTGTGCCGTAAGGCGGAACTCGTTCTCCGCCTTTAGATTGATAATCACCGGCTTTGCTCCTGCCATCACTGCACAGGGCTCATAGGATACGAAGCTGGGCTGCGGAATCAGCACCTCGTCTCCGGGATTTATCATGGCGCGGAATCCTATATCGATGGCCTCCGAACCGCCTACGGTAACCAGAATTTCTTTGAGGGGATTCTCATATCGAATTCCCTGCTTCCGGTACACATAATTGGCGATTTCCTCCCTCAGCTCCTTTAAGCCGGCATTGGAGGTGTAAAAAGTCCTTCCTTTTTCCAGGGAATAGATACCCTCATCCCTGATATGCCAGGGGGTATCAAAATCAGGCTCGCCCACGCCCAGAGAAATAACCCCCTTCATTTCCTGTGCTATATCAAAAAATTTACGAATCCCTGACGGTTTGATCGCTACTACTTTCTCTGCTAACGGATTCCTCATGGGGTAATCATCTCCCTTTCATCTTCTTTTTTTCTGGCAATCACAGTGCCATGATCCTTATATTTCTTCAGAATGAAATGGGTTGCCGCACTGAGCACGGAATCCAATGTGGAAAGTTTATCCGACACAAAGGCGGACACCTCCCGCAGAGTTTTCCCTTCCAGTATCACCATCAAATCATAACCGCCGGAAATCAGGTATACACTCTGCACTTCCGGATACTGATAAATTCGCTCGGCTATGCTGTCGAACCCCTGTCCTCTCTGGGGCGTCACACGCACCTCGATCAGTGCTGTCACCTTTTCGTTCGATGTCTTTTCCCAGTCAATCAGAGTATGATATCCGCAGATAATCCCTTCTGTCTCCATGGCGGCCAGCTCGTTTGCCACTGCTGCCTCCTCTGCCCCGAGAAGGATGGCCAGTTCCTTTATGTCAATCCGACTATTCCTCTCAATTATCGCTAACAATGCTTCTCTCATTTTATTCTCCTCTCTTTTTGGTATTCTTGGTTTTCTCCTGTGTGAAACATTTCCGCCAGGAGAAACAGACTATCTCTTTTCGGTCTATCCATATATCGAATTTCTTCTCCATTCATCAAAATTCTGTCATTATTGTCCGTAATCCTGCCCACAATAACCGCCGGAATGTGCTCTGCTTCCAACGCCGCCGTCAGTCCCGGGCCATCCCTGGTGGCCATGAGCAGGCAGCCGCCGGACAAAAGCTCATAGGGATTCACGCCGCAATACTCGCATATCTCCACCGTCTCCTGACGCAGAGGCAGCTTTCTCATATCAACTGTCAATCCCACACCCGCACCTTCCGCCATCTCCCAAAGCGCCCCGAAAATCCCGCCTTCCGAAGCATCATGCATGGCACAGACCCCTGCCTTCACCGCGATCTCCGCCTCCGGTATGACGGACAGACACGCGCCAAAGCCTTCCGCGGCATCCACAAGCCACGCCGGATACCTCTGCAACAGCTTTGTCCGATTGTGCATAGCAATCCAGGCGGTTCCCTGCAGGCCAATCCATTTGCTGACTACCAGATCCTGTCCCGGTTCCGCCCTTCCTAAAGTCCCCTCTGTCCTCCACGCCCTTGCAAAGCCGGTCACCGTCGCCACCGGCTGCCTCACAGCCCCGGTTATCCTGGTCTGGCCTCCTGCAATCTGCAGAGACAGCTCCCCGCACTTTTTCCCTGCTTCTTCCATCAGCATCCTGATCTCAGGCTCGGCCGTCTCCTCCGGCAGTAAAAGCGTTATCAGCACAGCCACAGGCCGTCCGCCTCCTGCCGCAAGATTATTGGCGCATTTCTGTATCAATCCGGCTATTGTCATGAATGCTTCCTCTTCCCTGTCGCCGGCTGCGGCCGCCCCCTTCAATGCAAGCGCCGCTTCCTGTACACAGGTAAGCATTTCTCCTTCTCCCGGAAATGAGAATGTGGCGCAGTCACACCCAATTCCCGCGCCACGTAATATTTCTTTTCTTTTCGTTCTGATCTGTGGAAAAACGGAACGTTTCAGGACATTCTCCGGTACTTTTCCTTTTTCCATATCCTTCCTCCGCACCGAAGCTCATTCCTCTCCCAGTTCGACTTCATTGCTCTCCGCCGGTGCCTGCATGGTTAAAATAGCAATTACATTTTTTACATGATCCACACTACCGGTGCCGATTGCCGCCATAATCTCCTCATAAGCCGCCGGATCCGCGGTGGCGGTTCCTACCGTAGCACTTCTGGGGACCATCTTGTAACTACTGCTGTTCACCTGAGTACGGCTTACTTCCCTGCCGTCCTCTGTGACTACTTTCCATAGCTGCGCCTTGTAGCCGATATGCGCGCTGTCAGACACTACATAACCGATGGGCTGAGCGGCATCCGGATAAATAATGTCGGCGGGAGGATTGATCACCTCCAGCACTTTGCTTTCGTAGCTTACCTGTCGGTTGGCCGCCCTGGTCTCCTTCCCATAAATCGTAAACGTGATACGCTTATTTGCGGTAGTGCCTTCTATATAAATCGGATACTCCAGGTTGTTGACAAATTTAAAGTCCTTTCCTGAACTTTCTGCAATGGCGGCATCTGCGGAAGGATCCACATAAGTCACAATCATGGAATGATTATGGCGCTCGGTGACCTCCAGCTCCGCCAGCAGCACAGCATTGTAAAGGGTGGTCGACACCTGACAGATTCCTCCGCCCAGACTGTCCACTACTTTACCATTCATATAAGAACCAGCCATATAATATCCGTTGGCCGTAGAAAAGGGAGAGACATTCTCATATGTCGAAAACTCATCTCCGGGATAAAGCAGAATCCCATTGATCAGATTCGCCCCGTTTGCTACATTTTGGCTTCTATTCGGGCCGGATGAGGCGTAGGATGTGGTAAATGTCCCCAACACATCCTTCACCTGCGCCAGATCCTCAGCCTTGCCTCTGGGCTCACTTACTTCCACATCTAAAACGATCGTACATGCTTTCCGGTCCCACTCTTCTGACAGGGCCCTGCTCACCTTATCAATGGAAGTCTCCACATCCAGCGTATAACCTGTTTTCCCCTCTACCACCTGAAACTCTCCGTTCTCCCGTTTCAGCGTGGCATCTACCGCTTCCACATTATAAGGAACACACTTTTCCAGCAAGACGTCACTGATTCTCTGCAAGTCGAAAGAAAGACGGATGGGATAGACAAGAGAATCATTCTCCAAATCCTTCAAAATCTTATAGCGCTCGATCACATTTCCGCGGGTCCCTACTTCCAGAGCCTCAGATACAAGCTCCGGATTCCCCCATGTAATGCCCAGTTCACCGGCTGTCACCACCACTTCCGTACCTGCGGCAGCCTGCAATGTGATCTGCGTCTCCTTCAGCCCCTCCACATAAGCGCGAATCGCCTCTTCAGCTTCCCCCGCACTCATTCCGGACAACTCAATATCATCCGCAAAGATTCCTTTTTTTATGGTATCGTTACTGACTTCCCTTGCTCTGGCCGGAATTCCCAGCATAAGCACGCAGAGTACCAGCAAAGCCGGAAAGCACCCTTTTTTTATCCAACTCATCCTTTTTCCTCATTTCCTGTCATCATTCAAACACTCACCCGTCATCCCACTATTGAATTAGTAAATCAAATATGATACAGTGGGAATAAGCATGGCAAGCACCAATAGAATTACAATGACAGCCGATATTTTCTGTCTGGTTTTTTTATTATTCATATTAAGCATGGCAGACTCCTGTTTCCTTCTATTGCTGCAGTTCATCCTTTGTGTTAACTGCAGCCTGCTTATCACTTCGCTTACGAAAGGAATTATATATGAATTTAGGTTTTTTGGCAAGCTTTATTACCTTTTCCTTACTGATTTCCTTCACTATAAAGAGGCAGGCGCGGAAAGACCGCAACAGTGAGAAGAATTTCTGGGCCCGCGAGACCCAGGCCAATTCGGTCCGCCGGAAACCTCTGGATAACCTGAATTACATTTCCATTCCGCTGGAAACTTTTCCTACCCATTTACGAAATGATAATCCGGACGTGATGGAATGCATCGGTATCATGGAATCCCTCACTTCCGAAAAAATAGTCAACCTGACCGGCTGGTCCAACACCGATCTCAAATTGGAATACGGGACTGCCAACATTACCGTCCTGTCCGAATATGACCAGAATTATACGTTATTGGTCCGCACCCTGCAGAAGTGGGCAGATTTGCTCTTGGAGGAGAACTATGCAAAGGAAGCTTCCGTTCTCATGGCATTTGCAGTCAGCACCAACACAGACATCAGCCGGACCTATTACCTGCTGGCGGATTACTGGGCCTCCCAGGGCGAAACGTTCCGGATTGAACAGCTGATACGCACCGCAGAAGGTCTGCGTTCCGTAAATAAAGACGCTATCATACGTCATCTCAAAGCAAAACACCCTCTTCCTTGAAGACAATTTATGTAAAAAAACGGCAAAAAAGAACCGGCGGAGTCTGTTTACTGCGCTTCCTCCGGTTCTTTCTTTCTGCATCAGCGATAATGGTGAGAATGATGTGATTGATGAGATTGCCAGGAATGGTTTCTTGTACAATGGTCGTCATGCTCACAATCATGTTCCAGTATACTTCCGCCACAGGCCTCTATGCAATACTCATATTCCATGCAATCCTTATAGAACTCCACTTCATACTCCATCCGGCCGTCATCCTGCTCCAGCTCCACTTTGGTAAAAACCACATCCGTCACAGCATATCCCGGATCCCCTGCCGCAATCTCTTTTGCCCTGTCTTCACCAATATAGGAATCCGTATTTCCAGGCGCTGCCGCATCCACCTGCTTCTGAATGATTTCCATACTCCTGTCCACTATAAGGCCGGTAAAGGCATCGATTTCATATTCATATTCCTTCTCAGCTGTGTAAAACTCAACTTCATATTCTGCTTTCCCGTCATCCCAGTCCAGCTCCTGTTTCGTAAACGTCACGTCCGCTGCGTTCAGACCGGCATCCGCCAAAGCGATAGTCTTGGCCGTGTCCATATCAATTTGTTCGGCCTGGTCCTGCTGGCCGGGCTGGGTCTGTTCATCCGGCCCCTGCCCCTGCAGGCCGGCCTGGGTCTGTTCGCTCGCCCCCTGCCCCTGCTGACTGGCCTGGGTCTGTTCACTCGGCTCCTGCCCCTGCTGATTGGCCTGGGTCTGCTCATCCGACCCCTGCCCCTGTTGGCCGGACTGAGTCTGTTCATCCTGCTCTTGTCTCTGCTGACCGGCCTGGGCCAACTCACTTGCCCCCTGGCTGTCTGCCGGTGCCTTTCCTTCCTCCCCGGGCCGCCTCTCTGCCTGGGCACCAGTCTCCGCAGTCTGAAGAGCCTCTATATTCACCCCCGTCACATCTCCGGTGACAGCGTCAATGACATATTGGTAGGAATACTCGGCACTGGCAAATTCAATTTCATAGCAGTTCCTGCCATCCGCTTCCTCCAGCTTCTGTCTGGTAATGGTGATATCCGCTTCCTTCAGTCCCGCATCTGCCAGCGCATACCCTAACGCCGCTTTTCTATCCATGATTTCTTCTTTGCCATCCCCCATTGCATAAGCAATACAGGTCCCCGCAATGGCCAGAACCAGAATTACAACCCCAAATGCTATGACAGCATTCCGAAAGGATGTAAATACATTTTTTAAAATCTTCATTTTTCTCAATAATACCTCCTGCTCTTTGCAGATATTATATCATAGAATAATCTCCTCCGTAAATACTTCCCTGTCAGGCTTTTCAAATTTTCACAGTCCTGGCTTCTCCGTTCAGGGGATTTCGCTTCTGATAATCGAACAGGACAAATCCGGGGCAGGCTCCGAAGGAATTATCCTCTGCTTTCCCACACTTTTCATATTCCCCGCACATCCTTTCCACATCCCATACCGGCCAGACAAAGGGCTCCAGATGCGTCATTTTGCCAAGCTGCTTCCAGTCATACCCTGCATAGGCAGGCAGGTAACGGCGGGTTCTCTCCTCTTCCTTATAAAAATCCCGGATCCTGTCCCTGTAATCGTCCAAATCCGCCGCAAATACCGGCCGACTCTTCACCTTCTCCCTCAGATACATATCATAAGTCAGAAGCTCTCTGTAGACAGCTTCCCTGCTCCCGTCATATTGCAGCGCAAAGGCGAGCAAGGCCTGATATCGGTATGCCCTGGCCGGACTGGATTTCAGATATCCCCTTTCCCTGTAGAATTCCGCCAGAGCCTCATACATGGCAAAAGGGCTGGAAAAAGCTTTTTCCAGAAAAGGCAGCGTATGGGTAAACTGTCCGCTGTTGTAATAAATCTCCACCATTTCCTCTACCTGTTTCAGCCGAAGCACCTCTTCATAGGAAAGCCACCTGGTATACAGTACTTCATAGGGAGGCTGCTCCTGAAAAACTATTCCGTATTCTTCTGCTCTCTCCCACATTTCGGAGCCCTTCAGCACCTTCAGGAATCCCAGCTGGAGCTGCTCCGGCTGCATATGATATACCCGGTTAAAGGAATTTCCAAAGCTTTCATAATCCTCAAAGGGAAGCCCCGCTATCAGGTCCAGGTGTTGATGTACATTTTTTCCCCTGTGAATAGCCGCCACAATCCGTTCCAGTCTCTCTACATCCATCCTTCTCCTGATCGCTTTCAACGTGGCAGGATTCACTGACTGCACGCCGATTTCCAGCTGTGCCAGTCCCGGGCGAAGCCGGTTCAGCAGGGCAATTTCCTCTTCCGTCAGTATATCGGCGGAAAGTTCAAAGTGAAAATTTGTGACGCCATTGTCATGTTCTTCCAGGTACCGCCAGATAGCCATTGCGTGCTCCCGATTACAGTTAAAAGTCCTGTCCACAAATTTTACCTGCTTTACCTTGTGGTCCAGGAAAAACTGCAATTCTGCTTTTATGACATCTATGTCACGAAATCTCAGCAGCTTTTCCAGGGAGGACAGACAATAGCTGCATAGGTAGGGACATCCTCTGCTGCTCTCGTAATAAATTATTTTATTTTCAAAGGGAGTCAAATCCTGATAGAGAAAAGGAATTTCGTTCATGTTGATCCGGGGTCTGGGTGGCGTCGGTCCGGTCCGCAGATACAAGCCGGCGATACTCTGCCATCCTTCATCTTCCGGGCGCTTTTGCTTTTCTCTTACCGTCTCTCCTCCCGCCGGTTCAGTCGCCGTTCTATCCTTCTGGGGCAGTCTTTCTCTGGCTTCCGGCTTCTCAAGGCGGCCATCCCCCCCAGTCTCTCTACTTTGGTTCACATCAGCTTCCAACTTCTCGCGGCAGCTCCCCCGCACGGTCTCCCTGCTTTGATTCACATAGGCTTCCAGCAGTTCCCGAAAGGTGGCCTCCCCTTCTCCTACCATAATTCCCGACACCTGTGGGTACTGCCTCAGGATCTCACCTGCGTCATAAGACACCTCCGGACCGCCCAGCCAGATCTCTGTCTCCGGCGACAGCTTCGAAAGCTCTACCAACAATTCCTGAATCAGCCTCCAGTTCCATATATAGCAGGAAAATCCAATGACGTCCGCCTTCCGTCCATAGAGATCCGCCAGGATTTCCTGCATGGGCTGATTGATCGTATATTCCGCCAGCTCCACATACTGCTGCAATTCTGCTCCCGCATAGGCTCTAAGGCTGTAGATAGCAGGATTAGAGTGAATATATTTGGCATTTACCGCCGCCAGTAGAAATTTCATCCGGGCTACCATCCCTTTCTCTTATTTTTCTTGCTGCTCTTGCTTTTCTCATTTCTCCTGCTTCTCTTGTTGCTTTTACTTCTTTTATTACTTTGCTTCTCTCACAGCTCAAATCGCTCTTCCAGCTTATCCCAGGCCTCCTGGGGCATCTCCGGAATGGATTTTACTCCGGCTTTTTGTGCTTCTATTTCCATGGCCATTATGCATTTGAAGAAATAATTCACTCCGGTTACCAGGCTCTTTTTCACCGCCTTGTTCAAAGTCATCCCCACCTGGTCCACGCCACTCTCCGAAAATGCCCGCAAATAGCCCTCCACATCGTAGGGAATCGACAGGAATCCGGCCTCCCAGCTCTCCCTTTTCCCCTCCAGAACAGCAAACTGCGCATGTCTGCCCACACCGTCTATGGCAAAGCCCAGCGAGCCTGGATTGATATAGGCTTTCCCAAAGAGTCTGTCTATTTCCTGACAATGGCTGTGTCCGCCCAGCAGATACGGATAAGTCAGCTCCCTCATCACCTTCTCCTTCAATCCTTCCTCTTCATGCACATTCCCCCGCACCCTTCCCGGTGTGCCATGGCAGAGATACAATGGAGGACAGTCCTCTATGATCACTTCCCGCTCCGTGGGAAAGGAAGCCAGAAAATCCATATCCTCCGCGCTCAGGCGCTTCCAGGTATAATACAGCGTACCATTGGCGGAAGAGGGCTTCCACCCTTCCCGATTTCCCACATTGTCCAACAGATAGTCCTCTCTGTTGCCCCGAAGCATATGGCAGGAATACCTCTCCCGCATCTTCCGCAGATACGCCACAGTCCGTTCCGGATAGGGACCGTCCGTCACGTAATCCCCCAGGCAAAGAATGCCGTCTACCGGATTTTCCTCTATATAAGACAAAAAGGCCTCCAGGGCCTTATAATTTCCATGAATATCACTGATCAGCGCATATCTTACCATCTATCTTCACCACCATATCATTTCTCTCCATCCCGCAGAAAGTCTCTTCTGCCAGATTACGTCATGTCATCCGAATCTCCGGAGAGCACCGGAATCAGCCGGATGCCAATTCCCGGACAAGAACGGCCGGACAATGCAGAACCTGCTTTTATGCAGTACATTCTTCCGGCCGTTTTGTCGATTTGTCCATGTTCCTATTCTACAGGCTCCGTATAAATCTGTCAAATGCTTCCTGTCCTTCTGGCGTCCGCTTGTACACCCCGGCGTCCTCCAGCACTTCCATAAACACCAGGCCAATCTCCTTCTCAATGATATCATCGATATTGGCTGCGTTGATGTCCGTATATTTGGCGCTGAACTCTTCCACCCAGTCCGCATGCTTAGCCAGCATTTCATCTCCCCGCAGATCTGTTCCCGCCAGGATAGCTTCCTTCAGCTTCGCCATCTCATCTTTCAGTCTGGCAGGAAGCACCGCCAGACCCATCACCTCAATGAGGCCGATATTCTCCTTTTTGATATGGTGAAGCTTTGCATGAGGATGGTACACGCCCAGCGGATGCTCCTCCGTGGTGATATTGTTCCGAAGCACCAGGTCCAGTTCAAAATCCTCTCCCCGCTTTCTGGCAATAGGAGTAATGGTATTGTGGGGCTCGCCGTCTGTGTAAGCATAGACAAAGGCAGCCTCGTCCGTATAGCCGCGCCACTGATCCAGAATGCGGTCCGCCAGGGCAATGATCCGGTCTGTATCCGGACCGCTCAGCCGAATCACCGACATGGGCCACTTCACGATGCCCGCCTTCACATCTTCAAATCCGGCTATGGTAAAGCTTCTCTCCACCGGCGCTTTTGCCATGGCAAATTCATAATGTCCGCCCTGAAAATGATCATGGCTCAGAATAGAGCCGCCAACAATCGGCAGATCCGCATTGGATCCTACAAAATAATGGGGGAACTGCTTCACGAAATCAAATAATTTGCAAAAAGCGGCATGATCAATCTTCATGGGCACATGCTGAAAATTGAAGACAATGCAGTGCTCATTGTAATATACATAGGGAGAATACTGAAATCCCCACTGACTGCCGTTGATGGTCACCGGAATGATACGGTGATTCTGTCTGGCCGGATGATTCAGCCTGCCCGCATATCCTTCGTTTTCCCTGCAAAGCAGACATTTGGGATACCCGGACTGCCTGGCATTCCTGGCAGCGGCAATGGCTTTGGGATCCTTCTCCGGTTTGGAGAGATTGATTGTGATATCCAAATCCCCGTATTTGGTAGGCGCAAGCCATTTCATATCTCTGGCAATGCGGTACCTTCTGATATAATCGGAATCTCTGCTCAGCTTATAGTAATAGTCCGTGGCCGCTCTGGGACCTTCCTGCTCATACAGCTCCCGGAACCGCCGAATGACTTCGCTGGGTCTGGGCATCAGCAGGCTCATCACCTTCGTGTCGAACAGATCCCGATACACCACGCCATTCTCTGCGATCAGGCCATTCTCATACGCGTAATCACATATGTGTCCCAGAACCCTTTCCAGCTCTGCCGCCAGGGCAGCGGACTCATCCGTTGTACCATTACAGACTTCCCCATTCCCGGCACACATATCCTCCGTACCTTCCGCCTCGTCCGCCGATTCCTCCGGCTCTTCCAGCTCTTCCAGCCCGAACAGCTCCAACAGCCTGTTCGTTGTATAGACAATGTCCTCTTCGGGCACCAGTCCTGTCTTCACTCCATAAGAAACCAATTTCCTGATATCTGTCTGGATCATTTCCTTCTCCTCACTTTCCCTGTCCGACCGCAGCCTTTTACAGTGTCACAGGACCGTTCCCCACTTCCACCACATAGAAATCCGCCGCATATCCAATTTTTGCCTCATAAGCCTTTCCCACGTTTTCAATAAAGGAATCAATGGCCTCATCCTTTACAATACTGACCGTACAGCCGCCAAAACCTGCTCCTGTCATTCTGGATCCGATCACTCCCTCAATTTTCCAGGCTTCTTCCACCAGGGTATCCAGCTCAATCCCTGTCACCTCGTAATCATCCCGGAGAGACACTTGGGACGCATTCATCAGCTTGCCAAACAGAGCCACATCGTTGGCCTTCAGCGCTTCCACCGCACGGATTGTGCGCTGGTTCTCATACACCGCATGCTTTGCCCGTCTCCTGCGGACCTCACTCTTGATGGCAGAGACATATTTTTCAAATGTCTCCTCGTCCAGATCCCCCAGTCCTTTGATCTCCACCACCTGCTGCAATTCTGCCAACGCGGTCTCGCATTCGCTGCGTCGCTCGTTGTATTTGGAATCTCCCAGACCGCGCTTCTTATTGCTGCTTGCAATCACAATTTTAGCGCCCTCCAAAGTAATAGGGGCATATTCGAAGGACAGATCCGCCGTATCCAGGAAAATGGCATTGTCTTTTTTCCCCATGGCAATGGCAAACTGATCCATGATGCCGCAGTTTACTTTATTGAAATTGTTCTCCGCATACTGACCGATCAAGGCCAGGTCCTGATTACTCACTTCAAATCCGAAGAAATCTCTCAGAATATAGCCTGTCAGAATTTCGACGGACGCAGAGGAAGACAATCCTGAACCGTTTGGAATATTTCCATACAATACCAGGTCCATTCCAAAAGGCACCTGCATCCCTTTTTCGCCGAAGGCCCACATAACTCCCTTTGGATAATTGGTCCAGCCGGCTTCCTTAGACGGCACCAGCTCCTCCAGCGAAGACTCAATGACCCCCAGCTTCTCAAAATTGACGGAATAGAAACGCAGCCTGTTGTCCTGTCTCCGCCGTGCCGCGCCGTAAGTGCCGATCGTCAGCGCGCAGGGAAACACATGTCCCCCGTTATAGTCGGTATGTTCTCCGATCAGATTGACTCTTCCCGGTGCAAAATAACATTTTGCCCCCTCTGCATCTCCGAATACTTCCTGAAATTTCCGCATTACCATGTCCTTCATTCTTAACCTCCATTTCCTGCCGCCCCTGCGGTATAACGCCCTGTTTTGTACTTTCATTATACACGGACAGGCAAATAAAATTCCACATCCATTTGTTTTTTGAACCTGCCAAAATGTTAAACAATAGAATCCACGCTTCGCGAGACTTCTATTGTCATGAGCGCCCTGTCTGAACTGTTACATGAAGCACGTTACCCGCCGGTATTGTGCGTCAATTCTCATTGCATTTTTATCATACATTGAGTATGATAGACTGTAATAAGCAAATGCCTCGTGATAAGGCAAATCATTTGCATACAGGAGGAAGAAATATGCGTACTGATTCTTTCCGTAACCGTAGAAACGGCTTCGAGACCATGGATGGCGATAAAAGCGGCTCCGCCGGAGACTCTCAAAAGAAACCACCCATCGGCAGAATTTTCGGCATTGCGGCGGTCGTGCTTGTCCTGCTGGTTCTTGCCATGAACTCCACCTATGAGATCAAGGAGCAGGAACAGGCTGTTCTGATTACTTTGGGCAAAGCGCAGGCTGTCACCGATCCCGGCCTGCATTTCAAGATTCCATTTATCCAACAGGTCCGCAAGGTGAACACCACCATTCAGGGCTTTGCCATCGGTTACAGCACCGACGACAATGCTGTCAATGAAGAAGAATCCCTGATGATCACCTCGGACTTCAACTTTATCGATGTGGATTTCTATGTGGAATATCGCTACAGCGATCCGGTGAAAGCATTGTATGCTTCTCAGAGTCCTCTTGACATCCTGAAAAATATCAGTCAGAGCTGCATTCGTACCGTGATCGGCAGCTATCCTGTGGATGATGTCCTGACCACCGGCAAAAATGAAATCCAGGCGTCCATCAAAGATATGATTCTGACCCGCCTGGCGCAGCACGACATCGGTATCCAGCTGGTAAATATCACCATCCAGGATTCCGAACCGCCTACCGTGGAAGTCATGGAGGCATTCAAAGCTGTGGAAACTGCAAAGCAGGGAAAAGAAACCGCTTTGAACAATGCCAACAAATACCGCAACGAACAGCTGCCCTCCGCCCAGGCTCAGGCAGACGGCATTATCAAGGATGCCGAAGCCCAGAAGCTGGAGCGTATCAACGAAGCCACCGCGCAAGTGGCCCGTTTCAACGCAATGTACGAAGAATACATCAAAAACCCTGTCATCACCAGGAAGCGTATGTTTTATGAAGCAATGGAAAATGTGATGCCGGATCTGAAGATTGTCATCGAAAGCCCGGATGGAAATACACAGACTGTCTATCCGCTGGAGTCCTTTACCGGCGGCAGTGATACCGATACCCCTTCACAGGACACCCAGGCCCCCGACGAGACACAGGATTCGTAGGCATGACGGGAGAGAGACGGACTAAAATCAGGAGGTTCATAATGAAAACTTTCAGAAAAATAATATTAGTGATTGTGCTTTTTGCACTTCTTATCACCGGCGCGTCCAGTATCGTCATCACGCGCGAAAACGAATACAGCCTGGTCCGCCAGTTCGGAAAGATCAATCATGTGGTAACCCAGGCCGGCATCAGTTTCAAGATTCCATTCTTGCAGAGTGTGGATAAGCTGCCCAATCAGGTCCTGCTGTACGATCTGCCTTCCTCCGATGTCATCACCAGCGACAAGAAGACCATGATCTGTGACAGCTATATTCTGTGGCGTATCTCGGATCCGCTGAAATTCGCCCAGACCCTGAATTCCTCCATCATGGGAGCAGAAGGCCGGCTGGATGTCATCGTGTACAACTCCACGAAAAATGTCATCAGCAGCATCACGCAGGACAATGTGATCTCCGGACGGGACGGAGAGCTGTCGGCGGCCATTATCGCCAACATCGGCAACTCCTTTGATCAGTACGGTATTGAGATTATGGCCATTGAGACAAAAAAGCTTGACCTTCCCGGCGACAATAAATCCGCAGTGTACGAGCGCATGATCTCAGAACGCGACAACATTGCCGCCACCTATACGGCGGAAGGAAGCTCGGAAGCACAAATTATCCGGAACACCACGGACAAGGAAGTAACGGTTCTGCTCTCCGAGGCGGAAAAAGAAGCCTCCATCCTGATTGCCGAAGGAGAAGCCGAATACATGCGGATTCTTTCCGAAGCCTATAATGACGAATCCAAGCAGGAATTCTATTCATTCGTCAGAGGCCTGGATGCCTTAAAGATCTCCATGCAGGGCAAGAATAAAACCGTCATCCTGTCCCCGGATTCCCCCATTGCCCAGATTTTCTACAATGGGCAGTAATGCATTTCTATTCCCGGGAAACAGGTGGTTCTGACACTGTTGCAAAATAATGTGCCTCCATCATGGCACAGAGGGCGTGATATACCGGCAGAGTAAGCTCCTGCACCTGATAGGTCTGCTCCACAGGCAGCCTCAGGCAGAGTGTAGCTTCCTCTGCCAGTTCTCCGCCGGAAGCTCCGGTGATAGCAATACTTGGCATATCCATCACAGAGGCCACCTGAACAGCCCGAACCACATTTCGGGAATTCCCGGAAGTGCTCATGGCAATCAGCAGAATCGGCCGATTCCTTCCATATCCCAGCACCTGTTGTGCGTAAATCATATCCGGCGACACATCATTGGCATATGCGGACATCAGCGCGCTCTGGCTTACCAGCGAAACCGCCGGAAAGGCTTCCTGCAGATTTTCAGCCAATACCCTTCCCTGTGAAGTAGCTGAAAAGCGCCGTGCCATCTCTCCCCGCAAAGGCCGCGGGAGCAGAAAAGATTTCATCAGTTCACCCACAATGTGTTCCGAATCCGCCGCACTTCCGCCATTTCCACAGCACAGAACCATTCCCCCCTGCTCATAGCACTCTACCAATAACTCATAAGCTTTCTTCAGTTTTTCAGCCAAAGGCTGCAATATCACATACTGTTTCAATAACGCTTCAAGGATTTCTTCCGGACGCATCGTACTATTTCTCCATTATTTCCTTTTCAATTTTGAGTCGGGTGAATCGGCAAATCTTAGCGACTGGCAGTATGAATTCCGGCGCTATGTAGTATACAACTGCGATAAAATAATAGAGATGGCAGCATAATCTCCAATATGTTCTCCCAGCGAAGAGGGTACAATTCTACAGTTTTGAAAAGACTGGGGAAGCGCTTCTCTGAGCAGAACCTCCTTCGCAGCAGGCCAGAGCAAATGCGGGCTGCGCTGAAATATACTCCCCAGCACAATCATCTCCGGATTCAGAATATCAATCAGAACAGCCAATCCCTTCCCCAGCTTTTCTCCACAGAGACGATACACTTCTCTCGCCAGAGGGTCCCCATTGTCGGCAGCCTCCGCCACCTTTTTCGCATCCAGCGTATCCAGCTGTGCAATTGTAGGACAAAAAGCCGGCACCTGTCCCTTCTGCAGAGTCTCCATAGCCACAGCCCGGGCCAGCTGTGCGATACCGTTTCCGCTGCAAAAACCTTCGAAAGAGCCAATTTTGCCAAATCCAACAGGACCGCTGTCCGCAAGTCTGACATGCCCCACCTCCCCTGCCATATCATTGATCCCACAGTAAAGCTGCCCGTTGAGGATCAAACCGGCGCCCATCCCTGTGCCAAAAGTCAGAAAAATCACATGGGAACAACCTCTGGCCGCGCCAAATTTCCACTCCGCCAGCGCACAGGCATTGGCATCATTCTGCAGATAAGCAGGCACATGATAACGCTCCTGCAGTAATTTAACAATGGGGATATTATTCCATCCGTATAAATTGGGCGGATCACATATGACACCAGTGTCATGATTCAGCGGACCGCCGCAGCTGATTCCGATTCCTGCAAGTTCTCCGGGAATGGTATGATTAGCCTGTAAGATTCCGTCAACGGCCTCAAACAGACGGCTGATTGTATATTGGGGTCCTAATTGAGTCTGGGTGGGGAAACACCGTTTATCCAGTATAAAATCTTCAATCTCTCCGGGAGATATCTTTGTCCTCCCCAGAACAACCGCACATTTTGTTCCTCCGATGTCAATCCCAAGTGTATATTGTCCCATCCTTCCCTCCTTTTTACATTTTTTCTGTCCTCAACGGAAATTCTGTCATGAGGCATTCCTCCGGCTTCTGTCCCGGCCGCAGTCTCCATGTTTTCACTTCGTAAGGCCCAAATTCTGTCTCAATACAATCTTTCAACATAGTAAGCAGTATCCTGACCCGGGTTCTCTCTCCACTGCTTTCCCGCAGCCGCAGAATGACTCCATCTCCGTCACAGGCCTCTTTCAGACAGGATAGCAGCACATTTTCAGCATTGATTTCCATTCCGCTGAATCTCTGCGGCAGATTTCCCTTGTGAAATGTTTCCACAATCTTTGTTACCGGCAGATTCAAAAGCAACGATTCTCTGGCAATGCCGCTGTCCTGCCACCGCCCTTCATGGGGAATCACCCGATATTGCAGACGCCGGATTCCCTGATCTGTATACTCATAGATATCCCGCCCTTCCTCCAGCACATGCGGCGCGTGGTGGACATATACAGGACTGCGCAAAAGTGTCAACCCTATTGCACCATCCCTGACATGCGCTCCACCTATTCCGCATACCGCAAATGCCATACCCCAGTTTTCTCCACCTGCCCTGTCAGCGGACAAGTCCACCCAGGACTGCAGAGGCTCCTCCTGCCCCGACGCACAACGGCGAATAGCACCAAAAGGTGTCTCCCAGAAAATCTCCGGCTCTCTAATTGCCGGCACATGATATAGCTTCAGACAGGTATGTTGCTCCTGCCAGTTCACTTCCACCTCCACTTCCAGAAATGCCGCGTCCCGGCGCAAGGTATAGATCTGTCTCAGGCGGCTGCCCCCCAGACGAAACAGCACCTGTATCCGCTGCAAAACCTCTCCCTGTTCCAGCCGGACCATTGAAAGCAATTCCGGTTTCCGCGGCCTGCCGTCAAAGCTGCTCTCACCATGTCCCCATGTATCAGAAAAGTCCTCATGTGCCAGGAAATACCCGGAGGGTGCGGCAAGCAATTCTCTTCTCATTCCTTTATGATAGTAAGAGGAAATCAATCCGGTGGCTTCATCCAGTTCCACGCGTACCAGTTCATTTTCCAACACATTCTCCGGACATTCCCGAGTCGGTACCGGCGCCTGTTCCGCGGCGGTAATTCGAAAGGTTTCATATCCCAGAGGCGGCAGCTTTGCCAGAAATGCAATCCGCTTCCGTTCGTCCAGCTGCGCTTTCAGATGCACAAATTGAAAGGGTACCGGCTCCTCCGCACTGTTCAGTACCTGACAGGGCTCCGGAAAACTGAAATTACCCCAGGAACCTTTTTCATGATAAATCACGGTCTCCACCGGAAAGCTGTGAGGATTGAATACCACCAGCGGCTGACAGCCCTCCCCGTAAGGAATATCCACAGAAAACGAAATTGCCTGCACCGCATGATTGGCTGTCTCCGCCGCCGAATAAAGGACGCCGCCCAAAATGTGTTCCGCATCCTCGCAAACCTCCCGGGTGGAGCTTCCCGCCAAAACATCATGAAACTGACAGGTCAGCAGCTGCTGCCAGGCCCTGTCCAGCTCACAGGGAAAACGGATCTGCTCACAAAGCGACTTCGCCAGAACCGAATAAATCTCTGCCGCAGGTAAGGCGTGCTCCGCCTGTCTGTTCAACTGTTTGAGTCTGCCGACCACACTATAGCAGCCGGGCGCATGATGCTGTAATTCTCCCCTGATTACCGGAAGACTGTCCTTCCGTGATGCAACAGCATCAAAAAATTTACGGGGTTCACTGAACACAAGCCGGCACTCCTCGGTCACCTGCACATGTGCCAGTATGTGCAGGATATTGTCAATAGTGGGACCGCCGCCATGATTCCCCACCCCATAAAAACAGATGAAATCCCTGTCGGTTTCCGGAAAGCGATCCAGCGCATCCTGAATCTGCCCTTCCAGGCTGATAATGCTGGAATAACTGACAGGAATCCGACAGGCTGTAACAGAGGAACCATCCACTCCCTGCCAGCAAAAGGGGCCCGCCGGCAGTTCCATCTCCCTCTCTCCGGGCCGCAGAAACAGGTAACTGTCCATTCCGCTTTTCCTGAGAATCTGCGGAAGACCTCCATTGTGTCCAAAGCTGTCCACATTATACCCAACGGAAGCCGTAATGCCGAAGCGGCTTTGAAAATATTGCTGTCCATACAAACCCTGTCGCACAAAGCTCTCTCCGCCCGGCAGATTACAATCCGGCTGTACCCACCAGCCGCCGCAGATAATCCAACGCCCTTTTTTCACCTGTTCCCGGATACGGGCGAATAAATCCGGCGCATTCTCTTCCACCCAGGCATAATACTGCGCTGAACTGGAGGTGAAAATAAACTCGTCAAACTCCTCGATCCTCTGCAGAGCAGATAGAAAGGTTGCCTTTACTTCCCCAAACCCTTCCTGCCATGGCCACAGCCATGCCAGATCCAAATGTGCATTCCCAATCATATGTAAATCTTTCACCCTGTCACCCCCATACGCTCTCAGGCGCTTCTCACTTTCTATTATTAAAAATCTGTTACAAACTTTTCTACGCCTACTCTACCATCGTCCCTCCACAAAGTCAACGGAATTTAAAAACCCCAATTTATTTTTGCAAAAAGCATTAATGTCATGGCAATAACCGATAACAACCGCCCTATTATACAGTGATTATTTATATTTTATTTAAAAATATACCTCCACAGCATTGCATTGTTCCATCCTGCTATGCTACAATAAGTAATAACTGTTTACAAAGGGAAGGATTTGTCTATGCAAAGTACAAAAGGCACCAACATCAAGGATATTAAATATCACAATCGGCTGCTGGTATTAAAGCACATTGCCGTAAAGCCCATGATCAGCCGTATGGACTTGTCGGAGGCAACCGGCCTGTCCAAAATGGCAGTAGGGAATATGGTCAACGACCTGTTGGAAATGGAACTTGTGGAAGAGACACTACTTCCCATAGATGCGGCCAACTATGGCCGTCCCCCCAGAGTACTGCAGATTTCCGAGAGCTCTCCGCTGATTTGTGGTATGTTGATCAAACGAGGTATCTCTCAGGTCATTTTGGCAGATTTGTCCGGCACCATCATTGACCGCCAGGAGATTTCCTATGAACAGATTTCCCGGCAGGAAAATATTTCCGGCTGGCTGGCAGAAGCCTACGACACTCTGCGAAAGCGACAACAGCGGCAGGTAATTGCCGTGGGCATTTCTTCCGTGGGACCTGTGGACACCCGGCGCGGCGTGATCTTGAACCCTCCTTTTTTCTATGGAATCTCCAATGTGGAAATTGTGCGCGAAATCGCGGCTGCAACCGCACTTCCCACGTATCTGATCAATGACGCCAATGCCGGCGCACTGGCCGAAAAGCTTTACGGAAGCGCCAAAAACGAGAAAAATTTCTCCTATCTCCACATCATGAACGGCATCGGCCTTGGCTGCGTGCTTGACGACAAGCTATACAGCGGCAATTTTGGTCAGAGCGGCGAAATCGGCCACACCTCTATCAACTGTATGGGACCTCGCTGCGAATGCGGTAACGTCGGCTGTCTGGAACTGTATGCCAACGCGGAGAATCTGAATCTTCGCGCCCGGGAGCTGGAAGCCATTCTTCACAGCAGCATTCCGCTAAAGCCGGGAGAAAGGCTGAACTGGTTATCCATTGTGGACAACGCCAACAGAGGCAACACAGCGGCAACTCTGGCCTTGGATGAATTCTGTGGTTATATTGCCCATGCCATGACCAATATTGTCAATCTTCTGGATTTTTCCCGGATTATCGTGGGGTATGATTCCACTACCCAGGGGAATGTGGTGGAGCGCCTTCTATACGAAAAGCTGCAGGAATCAGTGCTCTATTCGGATTACCGGAAAATCAGCGTACATCACTCGGTATTCGGCGGCGATGCCCCCCTCATCGGTGCCATTGCCTACTGTGCCGAAAAAGTATTTGACGCATCCCTGCCTGTCATATTTTAAGTACAGACCTGCGGAAACCGCTCAGTCAAAATGAGCTCCCTTGCTCACAGGAAACCCCGGATTTCCATGCAGGGCGAGACAGCCGGTTGCATGGAGATTTCCTGCGATTACCCATCAGGAGGATTACATTTTATGCTTAGTTTGGAATTCTTACAGTTTGCGGACAAGCTTCGCAGAAATCCCTGCGATAATCCCCGCCGCATTGGTTATGCGGCTCTGCGGCAGATTCAGGAAAATCGAATTCTTTCCGAAGACTGCGGCTGCCCCAATATGGCTCAAACCATGACTCATATCGGAGGTATAAAAGCCGAATGGCTGACGCCTCCCGGCGCCCCCAAAGAAAAGGCCGTCATTTACGTCCATGGAGGCGGCTGGTCTCTGGGCGGCATTCGTCAGACCCGCCTTTTCCTGGCGCCTATGGTTCAACAGTTTCAGATTGCCACATTACATTTTGATTACCGGCTGATGCCGGAAAATCCATTCCCCGCCGGACTGGATGACTGTTTCTCCCTCTACCAGGGACTTCTTAAGGAGGGATGGCAGGCAGAAAATCTGGTTCTGGCCGGAGAATCCGCAGGCGCAAACCTTGCCCTGGCCCTGCTTCTTCGATTGAAAGAAGCACAGCTCTCTCTCCCTGCAGCCGTGACCTTAATGAGCCCCATCACCTTCATGGATACCATGGAAGGAAGTCACAGGGAGCTGGCAGATCTGGATCTGATTCTGGCGGAAGACAGCTTTATCCTCTGTGATGTGGCCAGGCTCTACGCACCGGGCTGGGACAAAAGGCACCCCTGGCTGTCTCCCCTTTACGGAGACCTGGAAGGCCTGCCGCCCATGCAGCTCTTTGCAGGAACAGATGAGCTGCTCTTCGACGACACCATTCGTTTTTACCACAAAAGCCGGCTGGCAGGCAACCAGGTTGAACTGATCATAGGCGATCACATGCTTCATTCCTGGCCTATTTTTATGAGAGATTTCCCCGAAGCCGAATCGGCTGTCCGGACCATGGCCGCCTTTATTCGCAGCCACCTTCTCCACGATGGCCAGGACCAGGAGTCCCGGTACGAAGACCGCCTGGTCAAAGCCGCGCTGGAAGAAATCGAGCAAAATTATGCGCAGGCCAATCTGTCAAAGCTGGCTGCTATTTACAATCAAACTCTATATGGATACAGCAAGCTTATCAAGAAACAAACAGGCTATAATTTTAAAGAGTTGTTAAAAAATAAGCGTTTATCTATTGTGGAACGCCAATTAATCACAACTGAGAAATCCATCAAAAACATAGCTCTGGAAGCAGGATACGAAAATATGACTCATTTTTACGAACTGTTCAGCGAAAAATATGGCAAAACTCCCCAAAAATACAGGGCTGATTTTCGTGTAAAACAAAATTTTGCAAAAAGCGATAACAAAACAAGCAAATAAGAAGATTGTCAATTTAATAAACAGCGTTTAATATTATAATACCAAAACTTGAAGGGATGGTGAAACCCGACGAAATGAAAGGGAATTTATTTTCTTCCGATTCTGCCTGGATCTGGCTGGAAAAAGCACCGGATTGTAATTGTTACGGACAGTTTCGCACAGCTTTTTCCATACAGGATATGCCTGCTGCTTTTTCCACAAAACTTTATATCAGCGCAGAAGGACAATATGCCCTGTTTCTGAACGGGACCTATGTCCCCTCCGGACAATATGCGGATTTCCCCGAATACAAAGCCGTTCAGATGCCGGATATCACCCCTTTCCTGTCTTCGGGCAAAAACCTGCTGGAGATATGGGTCTGGTATCCCGGCACCGACACTTTGGTCTCCCGTCGGGAAACACCGGGCCTTCGTTTTGAAATCCGGCAAACCCCAAAACAGCGGGAAGAAAGCCAGCAGACCGAAAACCTGCCGGAAGCAAGTCAGCCCCTGGAAAGAATCCTGTGCTGCAGCAGCACTGCCTGTGAGGCCAGACTCCTTCCCGGCTATGTCCAGGGTCCTCTGGAGAACATCACTCCCCAGCTGGGTATGACCTTCCGCTATGAACCGCCGAAACCGCAGGCCTGGAAAAAAGCCGTTCTTTCCAATAAATCGGCTGTTCCCGTCCCCCGCCCGGTGAGAGAGCTGTCAGTGGGAACCGCTCCGGAAGTTTCTATAAAATCTCAGGGAATCTTCCGGTTAGCAGCAGACAATGCAGACAGCCCCTTCGGGGAACAGCTTTTGTCAGCCAATGGAAGCCCCGCCGGGAAAGGGGTTCAGGCAAAGGATGACAGTACTGCCGGAGAACGTCTGCAAAGAGCCGGGCTGTATTTCAGAGACTTCGGCTCCATGTCAAATGCAGGCTCCAGGAAGCTGCCTGCTCCATCCGGCCTGTCTCTCAAAGTCCGGTCCGGAGACGGTATCTTCCTGCTTCTGGACCTGGGGCGTATGACCAGCGGCTACCTGGCGTTGGACATTACCTCACCGGAAGAAGCCAAAGTCGACATCGGTTTTGGCGAACATCTGGAGGACCTGAGGGTGAGAACCAGTGTTGGCGGACGCAGCTTCGTCGTCACTTCCTGTATCGGGCCACAGCGCAGCCGCTTTGTCCATTATTTCCGTCGTTTGGGCTGCCGCTATCTGCAGATCTTTCTTCATTGCAGAGAGGCCGTGCTATACGAGGCAGGAATTCTTCCGGTCACTTATCCGGTAGATGAAAGTATCTCCTTTGTGTCCAGCGATTCACTGCACAACCAGATTTACCGGACTGCAAAACGGACGCTTCACCTGTGTATGCATGAGCATTACGAAGACTGTCCCTGGAGGGAACAGGCCCTCTATGGATTTGACAGCCGCAATCAGATGCTTTCCGGCTATTATGCTTTCGGAGAGTATACATACCCCCGGGAAAACCTGCGGCTGCTGGCCCTGTCGCAGCGAAACGACGGTCTCCTGGAGCTATGTGCACCGGCCCGGGCCTCGATTACCATCCCTTCCTTCAGCCTTGCTTTTGTCGTGGCGTTGGAAGAATATTGCCGCTACAGCGGAGATCTGGACTTTGGCCGGGAAATGCTGGGCACTGCAAACCGCATTCTGGAAAGTTTTTTTGCACAAGTGAAAGATGGCATTGCATGGAATTATTCGGATATTGGTTATTGGAATTTCTATGAATGGAACCCTCTCCTGGATGGGACTCCCATTCACCGCAGCGAGAAGGCTTCTCCTTCCGCAGACACCAGTCTGCAGCTGTTCGGCCTGCTGGCCACACAGAGAATGGTACTGCTGCATCAATATCTGGACCTGCCGGTCCATGCATTGGAGGAAAAATGCGGCATTCTGACAGAAGGTTTGGAACAGTTCTGGGACGAACAGGCGGGAGCCTATGTTTCTTTTCTGCCAAAAGAGGCCAAGCTCCAATATGCGGAGCTGGTTCAATCCCTTGCACTGTACACAAAGGCCTGCCCCGCCCGCCGGGCACCCGACCTATGCCGGGGCCTTATGGAAAACCGCTGGCTGCCTGTTACCTTAAGCTACAGCATTTTTAAATATGAAGCACTGCTCCAGGAATCGGAACAGTATGCCGGTCCCGTATTCCACCAGATTGCCGAACGATGGGGGCATATGCTCTATTCCGATGCCACCGCCTTCTGGGAAACCGACCGGGGCCCGGAGGATTTCGATGGTGCAGGAAGCCTCTGCCACGGCTGGAGCGGCATCCCTGTCTATCTGTACGGCAGATATCTGTCCGGCATCCATCCGGTATCCCCCGGCATCTGGTATCCGGATAAAAGAGCAGATTGTGGTGTCCATATCCTTTCCGCAACACTGCAGGCCCCAAAAGCAACTATCAAAATCGGCGCCACTCCCGGACGGCGGCCGGAAAACTGGTTTTGTCTCCAGAATGCTGGAGAGAAAATATATTTGTAGTACATCTCATATGATACGAGGAGGAAATGAAATGAAAAAAACGAAAAAATTATGCGCGCTGCTGCTGACCGCATCCATGGCACTGGCATTGGCCGCCTGCGGCAACAAGGAATCAGAATCTCAGAATCAATCTGAAACATCTCAGGATACGTCCGAGCAGACTACTCCCACAAGTTCCGCCGAAGAATCCACTGTGGAATCCTCTGCCGGCGCCGCCGAAGGTGAAGATATTGTCCTCACCTACTGGGCACAGTGGAGTGAAAACGAAGACGGTGTAGATGTCCTGAAAGAGGCCATCGCCCGCTTTGAAGATGCCAACCCCGGTTATAAAGTACAGGTAAACTGGGCAGGACGCGATGTACGCGACATCCTGAGAACCAGCCTTGACTCCGGTATCCACATCGATATCGTGGAAAGCGGTTTCGGCAACATCGCCGCCCTGGGCGAAGAATACCTGCAGGATCTGACTCCCTATATGAGCGGAAGCGAATTTGAAAAGGCTATTTCCGGCGGTATGGCCTCCTTCGCCAAAAGCTTTTCTTCCGATGGCGAATCCTGGTACTACATTCCTGCACGGCCTTTTGTAGGTACCTTTTTCTATAATAAGGAAATCTTTGCGGCAGCCGGCATTGAGACCCTGCCGAAGACCTGGGATGAATTTCTGGACTGCTGTCAGAAAATCAAAGATGCAGGTTATGATCCCATCACAGTGGACGATGCCTATCAACAGAGTATGTATGGGCATTATCTGGGCATGATGAAAGGGACAGACTGGGTAGGGCAGCTGCTGACCCAGAAGGACAGCGAACTCTGGAACGATCCCGCCATCCTGCAGATGGCAGAGGATTTTGATGAGCTGCGGGAAAAAGGATACTTTGCTCCTTCCGTAGGATCCAATGTATTCCCTTCCGCCCAAAACGGAGAGTTTGCCATGGGTACTGCCGCCATGTATTACAATGGCTCCTGGCTTCCCAATGAGGTGGCCGAGATTACCGGCGATGATTTCCAGTGGGGCGCCATGTTCTTCCCTGCGCCGGAAGGTTCCCTCTATCCCTACTCCACTTATACCACCGGCTGTCAGTTCTATGCTGTGACCAAAGTCTGTGAATATCCCGAAGCCGCTCTTGCTCTGCTCGAGGAATTCTCCTCCC
>CAQUWW010000015.1:28465-43184 GCA_948896875.1 uncultured Acetatifactor sp.
GGAAACACAGCAGGCCCTGGCCGACCAGACAGCCTCCATGCCAATTATCGGCGGCGTCTCTCTTCCTGAAAAACTGACCTGTGTGGGCGAGTTGATGGAAGAAAGTACCGATGCTTTCGTGTGGGGCGGCAGCGCAGAGGAGGACGGTGACATCCGTGCCATTATCAATGCGGCATTCACAGATCTGCTGGTGGGCAACAGCACGCCGGAACAGTTTGTGGAGACAATTCAGTCCCAGATGAAATAGCATACCGACAAAATAATCAGCTCGCAGAGACTGCCACGGAAGGAACGCTTCCACCGTGGCAGCTCCTCACATTCAGATCTTATAGTACGGATAAACACTGCGCAGTTTATGAAAGGAGACGGAAAGTTGAAAAAAAGAGAGCGTTTGTTCATGCTGGTATCTCTGGGCCCTGCACTGGCCTGCTTCCTTATCATGTTCGCCTGGCCTCTCGTGAGGACGATTATGATGAGCCTGCACAAGATGCCCAGTATCAGCAGCAAAATGTCGGACTGGGAATTTATCGGACCGGGAAATTATACGGAGCTGTTTACCAACAGCGTCTTTCTGGCTTCCCTCAGAAATGTGGCCAAAATCTGGTTCGTGGGCGGCGTACTGACCCTTTCTCTCGCCCTGCTTTTTGCCGCTATTCTTGCCTCCGGCGTGAAGGGGAAACGCTTCTGGCGCTCGGCTATTTATCTTCCAAACACCGTTTCCGCAGTGGCGCTGGCCACCATGTGGCTCCAGTATGTCTTCCAGAATAAATTTGGTCTCCTGAAACAGCTGTTTACGGCTCTGGGGATGGAGCGACTGGCCAGAATCAACTGGACCTCTCCCGAGTACCTGTTCTGGGGTATGCTTATCGCCAGTATTTACAGCAGTGTAGGCTATTTCATGCTGATCTTCCTGTCAGGTATCGAGGGAATTCCCCAGGACCTCTATGAAAGTGCACGGCTGGATGGGGCAGGGGCCTGGAAACAGTTCAGATACATCACCCTACCTCTGATCAGAAATGTATTCCGAACCTGCCTAACTCTTTGGACAATTTCCAGTGTGAATTATTTTACCATGGCGAAAATGTTCTCCTCCCGACTGAACCTCAGGACCATTACCCCTGTCTATTACCTGTACGAAAAGGTATTCGGCACTTCCGACGCCGCAAGCGTGTTAAATGTAGGTTCCGGAGCCGCCGTGGGAGTACTGGTGGCTGTTCTGGTCCTGACCACACACCTCGTTATGAATAAAATACTGAAGGAGGAGGCATACGAATATTGATGAAAAAACAGAAGTTCCATATTCGACATCTCTTAAAAGCAGTCAAATATATTCCCCTGGTTTTGTGGGTATCCTTTTTTGCCGTGGCTTTCGGCTGGATTCTTCTGGCCTCCTTCAGCACCAGCCGGGAAATCTTTTCCAATGACCTTCTGGGCAGCGGTGTTCATTATGAAAACTATGTGGATGTGTGGAAGTACAACAATGTGGGCCATTATTTTCTCAACAGCATTATCTGTACCGGCATCCCCTGTGTGCTGATTATCCTGATTTCCGCTCCCGCATCCTACACTCTGGCGAAGAAAACCTTTATCGGCAGAAAATTAACCCTCAATGCCTTCGTGGTCGGCATGAGCGTCCCTCAGGTCATGGTCATCATCCCTCTCTACTGCTGGTTCGTCCGCGCAGATCTGGTAGGACACCTGATCACCCTGATTGTTTTGTATACGGCCATGAATGTCCCCTATACGGTATATTTCCTGACCGCTTTCTTCTCCACTGTGCCCTCTTCCCTGGCGGAAGCCGCCATGATGGACGGCTGCACCGAGTGGAAAGCGCTCTGGAAAATCATGATTCCCATGGCTTCTCCGGGCATCATCACTGTGACCGTTTTTAATTTTATGGTCATCTGGAACGAGTACTTTATGGCCCTGATCTTTGCCAACGGCAATGATAAAATCCGCACCTTATCCATGGGCCTGCAGAACATTATCACCGCCATGACCTACACCGGCGACTGGGCCGGGCTTTTCGCCGCAGTCATCATCGTTCTGATGCCCACCCTGGTTCTCTATCTGTTCCTGTCAGAGAAAATCGTATCCGGCATCACAGGCGGCGGCGTAAAAGGCTGATATATTTCCACGACTCAGAGAATTTGAAAAAAGATAAAAATGATATTGAAAAAGTATTTGGCTATGCAGAAAGGAAATCATACAATGAAGACATTAAAAGAAAAACAGGTGCTGGTGGCGGCTGATTTCGCCGGTCTTGCCCTGAAAGACGCCGTAGTGGCGCACCTAAAAGAACGCGGCTGGACCGTTACGGATGTGGGAATGAAGGCTGACGATACCGGAACCCCGGAAATGTACCATCGAATCGGTCTGAGAGCCGGTGCCATGATTGCGGAAGGGGAATTTGAGCGCGCGCTGCTGTTCTGCGGCACCGGCATGGGCATCCACATTGCCGCCAGCAAATGTCCCCATGTCCACAGCGCGGTAGTGGAAAGTGTTCCTGCCGCTCTTCGCTGTGTGACCGCCAACAACTGTAATGTCATGGCAATGGGCGGCTTCTATGTGGCTCCCCGCACCGGTATGGCCATGGCGGATGCCTTTCTGGAGCACAATCTGGGAGACGGTTACGAAGACTGGGAAGGTTTTTATGAGTACCACAAGCTGGGTTATGACGAGCTGGAGCATTTTGATTATGCGGCCTACAAGGCCAATGGCTTCAAGCTTCCCAACCCCGGCGAAGCCCCTCTCGGACCGGAACCCGCCGGACATGCCTATTGACCGGACTTTCCCCGCTCTTTGGGCAGTCAGAAGCCGGCTCCACCATCCTGCTGGACCTGCGATAACCCTGAAATTGCAAAACAGCTCATCGAATTTCATTTCCATTGCGGAAGCGGTGTAAGTAACAACCGATAATACTCCCTTTCCTTCAGAACAATCTTCGTGTCATAGGAAAATCCCAGCTTTTGGCACAATCGAAGGGAAGGGAGATTTTCTATCTCCACCAGTGCCTGAATCCTGGTAAATCCAAGAGCGGCCGCCGCATAAGCCAGAATTGCCTCACAGACCTCATACGCATATCCTCTTCCCTGCCAGGGAACACCGATGATAAATCCCAGCTCAGGCTCTTCAAAACCCTCTCTGTAGGAAATACCGGCTCTGCCGATCACCGCTCCACTCTCCTTTTCCACCACTGTCCAGACGCCAAAGCCATAAAAGGTATACACTTTTTCAATATACTCACGAACGTACTGCTTCTCCTGCTCCACCTCCGGATACAGCTCCTCCATGTATCTGGTCACGGCAGGATTGCTGTAAATCCGATAGAAAACATCCACATCCTCCGGTGTAGTCTCCCGGACAAGGCATCTCTCCGTCTCCAGAATATTCCAGGGCATTCCTTTCAGCCGTCTATAAACCCGCTCCACATACTCCGGCTCCAGCTCCTCCGGATCCTCCACCGCAAACAGATACGAAGAGAAATCCTGGTCCCTGTTGCCGGAATGGAGATAGATCAACACCGCCTCCCCATCCTCCCGCAGCTTCTCCGCGGTATCTTTGTCATCTGTCACATACAGGGGCTGTTCCGTCCCGTTTACAGAAACCTTCCTCTTTTTTAAATACATCCCGCTTCCCCCTTTACGATACCGCCTTTTTCGGTTACAATCACTATAACATGAATTACATTATAAACTATTTTCATCAGAAAGGACACCTATTATGGCAAAAAATCCGATTGTAACCATTACCATGAATGACGACAGCGTTATCCGTCTGGAACTGTATCCCGATGTGGCTCCCATTTCCGTGAACAATTTCATCAGCCTCATTAACAAAAAGTTCTATGACGGTCTGATATTCCACCGCGTCATCAGAGGCTTCATGATTCAGGGCGGCTGTCCGGAGGGCTCCGGCATGGGCGGTCCCGGCTACAGCATCAAAGGGGAGTTCTCCCAGAACGGCGTCGCCAATGACTTGAAGCATACCGCAGGGGTGCTGTCTATGGCCCGTTCCATGGCTCCTGACTCTGCCGGGTCACAATTTTTCATTATGCATAAAAATGCGCCTCATCTGGACGGATCCTATGCCGCATTCGGGAAAGTGATAGAGGGCATGGATGTGGTCAATAAGATTGCCGAGACGCCCACAGACAGCTATTCTGACAGGCCTTATGAGAATCAGGTCATGAAGAGTGTTACTGTAGATACCTTTGGAGTGGATTATCCGGAACCGGAGAAGTGCTGAAAAGAGAAAGAAGAGACTGCCGTTTTTGCCTGCAGTCTCTTCTATTTATGCGCAGGCATAAATACTATCATTTCATGGGATAGAAACCACGGTAAGCTCCCTCCTGATATGCGGCACGCTGTTCATCAATAATCTGCTGGCCGCCGGAAGTAAGCAGAGCATTCACATACTCATCCCACTTTGCGTCAAACTCTGCGGGACTACAGGTTACAGTCTGTACCAGCAATTCGGCCTCTTTCGAGATTACAGTTGTTCCATAGTCCACACGGGCCTGGATGGTATGCGTGAAACTGATAGGCTCATAGCCACAGGTGTTGGCAATGACAAGAGAATTGGCAACTTCATCTGTATAGCCAGGATAAGCATTGGCAGAGGCAGCATAGTTCAGTTCGTCGGAACCATAGTAGAAGCCATTACAGATAGGTGCGCCATCAGTGGCATGCATCTTATAAGCATCCTCTGTATCATCCACATTCTTCAGATCGGTGGGAATACCATTTTCATCTACAGTAGTATAGTTATGTCCCTCTTCACCATTCTGCAGGGCAAAGAGACTCTCGGGCTGACACATCCAGTTGAGATACTTCATAGCGGCTATGGCTGTCTCCTCCGGTACCGAAGCAGGTATAAAGATATACTGTCCTGCGGCAGTATAGGTCTCGTGAGGTGTACTACTGTCGTCAGGTTTAAATGCATCACAGGCAATGTAGGATGCCCCGGGTACATTCTTCTCCAAATCAATCTGGTAAGAATCTTCCATGCGCCATGCGCCATCCCAGTTACCAATCCAGAATCCATCATAGCCATTCACACGGTCAGACTTGGTCTGGTCACTGTTCTCGATACCGAAATAATCCGTAACAAGACCTTCGTTGAAAAATTTATTCATCCAGCGGATGGCCTCCTTGGCACCGGGCAGCAGGTAATGGAAATCATGATAGGCAACCCAATCCTCTTCCGTTACCTGAGAGTAATCTATAAAGGCATCCATCTGGTAAATCCACCCATAGAAAGGATCTGCAGAATATAAGTCAGATGCATAAGGAATAGTCTTATCACCGCCCAGATTCTGCTCTTTAGCAGCTTTCAGATAATCATACAGCTCATCAATGTTGGAAGGAACTTCCATATTTAATTGTTCCAGCCAATCCTTGCGAATATAGTTTACCTGAGTTGCCACGATAATACGGCGGGCTGGCAGCGCATATTGCTCTTTCCCATTGCCAATGTCGAATTGCCCATACTGAAGCACATTTTCACCCAGAAAAGTTTTGAGTTCCTGTCCATACTCATCCAACAGGCTATCCAATGGATAAATACCTCCCATATCAACATACTGCTGTACCAGATCACCTCCATAGGTCATGCAGATGTCAGGAGCAGTACCGCCGGCCAGCTGGGTATTCAGAATCGTACCTTCTTCCCAGCGTGACACCGGCACCCACTCAACTTTGATGTGATTGGGATCACCAAAGTTTTCCTGAATGTAATGCAACTGCCAGCAGTCTTCCACATTGAACCCGGCAATAGAACGGTCATACATCTCTACACGCAGTGTCAGCCACTCATCGTTACTTTCAGCTGCGAGAGACGACTCGCTGCTTTTGTCCGCTTCATTGGAAGAGCCTTCTGCGTTGCCCGCTCCGGAAGAAGAGCCTCCACTGTCGTCCGCTTCAGAGCCGCAGGCGGAAAGAAGGCCTATGCACAGGCAAAATGCCAGCGCAAGAGATAGAAACTTTTGAAACTTTTTCATAGATTTCACTCCTTTTCTTTATATTTGAACGAGTTTACTCGTTCTATACATTTTAACCGGGAACTACCCCTTGACAGCTCCCATGGTCACTCCCTTCACAAAGTACCGTTGCACAAAGGGATAAACCAGCAAAATAGGTACGGTTGCAAAAATAATAGTTGCAGATTCAATGGATTCAGACAGGCTGGATGCCATTTCATTGGCATTTCCCTCTATCACTGTCACTTCAATGGCCTGAGCGCCTTTGATGAGGTTATAGAGTTTTAACTGCAAAGGCTGCAGATTCCGGGAAGTTATGTAATACAGAGCATCAGAAAATGAGTTCCATCTGCTCACTGCATAAAATAAGGATAATGTTGCCAACGAGGAATAACTCAACGGCAAGTATACACGTAATAGAATCTGAAAGTCATTGGCGCCGTCAATAAACGCAGCTTCACTCAATTCATAGGGCAGACTGGAAAAAAAGTTCTTCATTATAATAACATTAAATGTAGATATCAATCCCGGCAATACTAACGCCCACATACTATCAAGCAGTCCCAACTGCTTAATATTCAGGTAAATCGGAATGGTACCACCCGAAAAATACATGGTAAACACAATGAACATGGTGAAAAATTTACGCCCCTTAAGACGTTTCATTGTCAGCGGAAACGCGATAAGAATCGTGAGAATCATGGACAGCCCCGTATAAATTGCAGTCAGTTCAATCGTGTAGAACAAACTATGCCACATTGATTTATCCCGGACAATCGCTTCATACGCCTTCGTGGAAAACTCCACTGGCCATAATGACACAGCTCCGCGAAGAATAGCCGATTTAGAGGACAGGGAGATAGCGATCACATTAATAAAAGGCAGGGTACAGATTGCCACGAAAATCAACATAATCACCGCAAGTATATATTGCCCGGTTGTTGCCTTCTTTTTCAAAGATGGATTTAATTTGCCTTGCATACTCTTCCTCCTTCTTACCATATACCTTGCTCGTCAAATAAGCGGGAAACCGCATTGGCAATCGTAATCAGTACCAGGCCTACCACAGACTGGAACAAGCCGATAGCTGTCGCACGGGCAAACTGGTTATTCTGAATACCGGCACGATACACAAAAGTAGAAATAACATCACAGGTGTCCTGCACCAATGTATTTCCGATAATAAAGGGGCGGACAAAACCAATGGACATCATGCGCCCGATATTCATCACCAGCAATACGATAATCGTAGAACGAATGCCGGGAAGCGTAACATGCCAGATCTGCTGAAGCTTATTGGCGCCATCAATCTGAGCTGCTTCAAACAGGGTAGAATCAAGACCGGTAATTGCCGCAAGATACAGGATAGTACCCCAGCCCATCCCCTGCCACACTCCTACCAGCACATAAGTAAATGTCCACCATGCACCATTGGTCAAAAAAGGTATATTGGTATCAATCAGTCCCCACTTGAGCAGTGTGGAGTTGATTGCGCCGGAGGTAGGAGCAAAAATTTCCAATACCATACCACCGATAATAACCCAGGACAAAAAATGCGGCAGATACAAAAGCGTCTGGGAAATCTTCTTCAACCTGAGCATCCGCATCTCATTCAGTAAAATGGCAAGTATAATCGGAACTGGAAACCCGAAAATCAAATCAAGGAAATTGAGCCATAAGGTATTACGAAGCGCAATTCCAAAATCCCGCATGCTGAACACAAATTTAAAGTTCTCCAGACCAATTAATTTACTGCCCTTAATGCCAGCAAAAATATTGTATTTCTGAAAGGCAATAATCAGTCCCGCCATGGGCTTATAGCAGAAAATCACATACCAGAGAATTGGGACTGCCAACATTGCATACAATCTCCAGTCACGCCGCAGCCAGTAAAGTCCTCTGTTTCGTTTTGTCACCTTCGATAACCCCTGTTTCACCATACTACAACCTCCTCTTCTTTATATAACTCTCCTTTGGTCCAAGATAAGATTTGGGCAATTCGATGTCCTTTTCACTGAGAACAATCCTTTCCAGTACAATGGCAGGACTCATGCCATAAAAGCGCAGATTATGAATCCCCTTTTCACAGAAAATCTCCTGTCGCACCACCTTACTGTTATCCATGGCCTCCCGCTTCCACTGCTCGCTGAGGAAAAAAGGTATCTCCGGCCTTTCCACGGTATTGATGATTGCAATCACCCCATCATCCATGGAGTACCCTATGTACTGCTCCCGTTCGAATACCACCGGAGTCGATGGAGCCAGATAAAACCATAATTGATACGGTCCGGCATGCTTTGTTTCAAAATAATATTCCACATATGGCCGCTCTTCCTGATTTCTGAAATCAACCGTACATGGAAATGCCTTAATTGCACTCCCAGTTCGCCCATAGGGCGATAAAATGCGAAAAGCCCCCTTCTCCACATCCCTTTTATTGCAAAAATGACTTGCCTCCATGGCAATATATCCATCATTTTCCAGAAAAACATTCTCCGGACTTTCCCTGTTTTCCGCTTCTACTCTGATTGCTGCGTTTGCACCGCTGTCGCTCTCAATAGAAAAGCTTCCCTCCACCTTTCCCTCAAAGAGTTCTCTGTGAATTTTTAATTCTATTCTATCCCCGATCTTTACGGTCCCTGATACCTTAGAAAAGCTCATCCAGTTATCATCCGTATGAATGCAATAAGTAAAAGGCTGATCGCTTCCGTTAAAGATGTCAAATGCAATGCTGTCCACATCCGGCCGGAGGGCATTACGCCAGATCTGCGGCGTATCACACCAGAACAATCCCGTCATGTAATGCTCATCCTCGGCACGTGAGATCAGCATCCTCGGCTGATTGGCCGGAAAAACCGTATGCCGTATAGGATACTTGCAGTCTTCCTCATTCCAATTAGTAAATCCAATATGCTCGGACAGACCAAAGCCATCATAATATCCGCTGTCAATCTGCTGATACTCCTCTATCAGCGCCTTATCCATTTCCACACATGCTGCAATCTGTTCAGCCAGCAAATTGGCCTCAATCCGGTTTTGTCCGGCAAAAAGCTTATTTCTTCCTGCAAGTATCCACATTTTCATCAGATTTGCAGTTCCACAAGCAGGATAATACAGCAATGCTATAAATGCAGACATATCCTGTTCCTGACAGTTTTCCTTCAGCTCTTCACATTTTCGCAGTATACCTTCTGAAATTTTCAGGATGTTTTCCGCTTCCCCAAAATGCAGGGGATGATAGACATCTGCATTCATAATCTCATGCTTCCGTTTGACCAGCAGGCCTGTATAGTCCCAGATTATCTGCTGTATCACATCCCTCTGAAACGCAGAAAATCCCTTTTTAAATTGTCTTTCTACCCATTCTTCAGTATACCGGACTGTGATTCCAGCATCCCTTCCTCCCCATTTCTCAATGTCATAAGCCAGGTCCAGGAAAAAGGAAAGACCATATTCCTGTGTGCCGATATCCCCGATATTTGTCACCCAGATTTCTCTCACCCCAAACTCATAAGCCTGGGTCATCTGTTCCCATACCCGCGGCAGATAAGTTGACCCAATCCACTGATAAGAATATGCGCCGCCATGCATATCCATATGATAATAAATACCATACCCTCCTCTATGACTCCGCATATGCTCAGATGGCAGTGTTCTGGTATAACCAAAATTGTTGTCACTGAGCATCAACGTTACGCCTTCCAGTTCAGGGTCATTCATCAATCCCCTGACATGCTCATTTCCGTAAAAAAATTCTTCCACTTCTGTAAACAGAACAATCTGTCTGGGTACCTGATTCAAATCCTCACAAATATTTTCCCGAATCAGCTGGTTCTGTGTCTTCAATACCTCCTGAAGCAGGCTGATATTATCTTCCAGCGTGGCCTCCTTTCCAAGAATCGCGCTGTCCCGCTCTCCCCGCATCCCCATAGTAATCACATTTTCAAAAGGTTTGTTGCGCCGAAGTCCGTCCCTCCAAAACCGGGTAATCCCGGCCCTGTTTTCTCGAAAGTCCCACGCATCGCCATATATGGAATCTTTTCCCCGGACCAGGGTATATTCCTCCCCGCTTCGCATACAGGGCTCATGATGGGAGGTGCTCATCACAATTCCATATTCATCTGCCAGCCTTGCGCTTTCCAACCCTGGTCCGTCCAGACTGAAATTGGAATTCCACATAGCCGGCCATAAATAATTCCCTTTTAGCCGGAGCAGCAGCTCAAATATTCGCTCATAGCATGCTGCATTTATTCCCCCGAAATGTTTTTCTGCCCATGTTCCAAAAGCAGGCCACTCGTCATTGATAAAAAAACCTCTATATTTTACAGAAGGTTCCTTTGAAGTAAAATTATCCTGCTCTGTCAGAAAAGCATCTTTCCACTTCCGGGGCCACACATGGTTCCAGTTTACCAGTGGAGACACCCCCAACAACTCAGACAGGTGATAAAGGCCATAAATGGTTCCTCTTTTATCGCTTCCGGCAATTACCAATGCATGTTCAACACCCTCAATCGGGTTGTCGACAATCTGAAAGCTGTATACTTCCCACTTGTTTCTTATCGTTGCCAGATCAAGAATTCCTGCCTGTTCCAGCTCTTTCAGCATACTGCTGTGCCCAAGGGTTCCATACATTACCAGATTTTTACAGCTCTCTCCCCGGGCAAATTCTCCGGGGCAGTTTCCTGTTACCAGAGAAATATCTCTTTTTACCTGACTGGCAACCCTTTTTACGCCATGAAATGCTTCTTTTTCATTTATAAAACAACACAAATGATTAAACTCTATCTTTGACATCGAAACTCCTTACCTATGATAAAGGCATTGCTTTTAGTCCGGACAGCCCAGGGCTTCTTTATTTATAATTGTATCAATAGATATCCTGTATACGGTACACGAAAAACTATATTTTTTTTGCAAAATCCGACCTTGTGGTGTATAATTTGTAAAAGAAAAAGGACAGCTTATCCAAAAGATAAATTGTCCTGCACCTGATAACAAATAGTATATAGAGAATCAGCCATGAAAAAAGATATTCGTTGTAAATACAGTATTTTAGATAAAGACATCATCTGCGAGCATAAACTTGCCAGAGTTAATATTCCGTCTACGGTAACTCTCCATAATCACGATGGGTATGAAATTATTCTGTTTCTAGGGGGAGAAGATATAAGCCTTTTTGTAGAGTCTGATGGAAAAGTCCTGGAACGCGGCGACCTGGTTTTTATCAACCCGTATGCCTTTCATGGACTAAAGATAACAGATATATCTCAATACGATAGAATTGTCATAAATATACGGGATCCCTACCTTCAGTCACTGAATGATGAACATACCGATTTGTCCCTGTGTTTTCACAAAATGCCCGCAAAGCGCCTCAATGTAATTCATTTAAGCGAAGCCGAAATTGATCGTTATATGTCGATTGCTGTTAATCTGGAAAAAGTGCTATCTAGTCAGAATTATGGTCATACCATTCTGGCAAGAGCCTTCCTCTCCGAATTAATGGTTTTGGCAAACCAATATGCGAAAACATTTCATACGCCTCGCTATTCTAATATCATGCCATCAATTGTCACAAAAACTTTTGAATTCATAGAAGAGAATATTACTTCTGACATTACAGTAGAGAGTCTCGCTATACAATTTCATCATAATAGCGATTATCTGAGCCGGGCTTTCAAAACGGCAACCGGCTCATCCTTAAAACATTTTATAAATGCGAAAAAAATTTCTCTTGCTCAACAATATTTACGTCAGGGGTACCCCCCCTATGATGTTTGCTTTATGATTGGCTATAAAAATTACTCCAGCTTTTCCAGACGCTTTTCCGAACAGATCGGACTTTCACCAAAGCAATACCAGTTAAGCAGCATGTCTATTCAAATGCCTTCGACACCGCTTTGATTCCATATCCGACCGGATCATGCAACTACTTTTCTCCTCTCACTCCAGCATGATTTCCTTCACGGATATTTTCCTGATTTTATCGGAAAAACAGTACATCACAGTTTCATAAAATATCGTAAAAAGGACAAGCGAAAGCAGCATCATCGGAAAGTCAAATTCATATACCGGCATACCCTCTATATCCCGGAACACAACATCTACCATCAGCCTCAGAAGCCCATATTGATACCCTGTCCCCAGTGCAAATCCCACATACGCCATTGGACGATATACACCCAGAAGCGCCCCGGTGCACTCCTTCCGGGAATAGCCGAATACACGCATCATGGCAATGGTTTTTGTATTGCCTTTGATTACTGTGGCTATGGCCAGGAACAGCGTGGTGCATGCCAGAATCATTCCGATGATCAGCATCATGATACCCATCATCACGCTGGCCAGCTCCTTCATGCCGGCGGACATCTGTGTCATGGAGGAAAAGCAGAATGAAGCAAAGGTAATAAAAAAGAGCAGGATTTTCTTTTCCCACAGTGTATGCTTCCTTAGATCTGTCAGAAAAGGCAGGTCTGTTTTGGCCTTTCCTGTTTTGGCCTTTCCTGTTTTAGGTTTTCCCGCTTTGACCCGGAGCTGTTGTCCATCCTTCAAAAGCAGCAGCACAGGCGCTTTCAGCTGGAAAAATGCATAGGCCACCGCCAGAACTGCAAACCCAATCGTTGGCAGCACCACAAAATACAGCAGAATGGTGGGATGGAATTGAATGACAATCTCGGGCAAAATTTTATCTTTATTCTGTAATTCATAAAACAATGGCATCAGAAGAAACGCACCGCAAAAGCCCGGCAGCGCTCCGATGAGGACGCTGATTCCGAATATCCGAAAGCCCTTTGCTATCTTCAGATTGGAGTATCCCAGCGCTTTCAGAATGCCCAGCTCCTTTTTATGGGTATCTATGTAATGCTTGCAGTAAAAAAACAGCATCACCACAGAAGTCATAAGGAGGCATCCGCCGCTGACCAGGCAGACCACCTTTGCCGTGGATACCTGGGCCTGATAGAAAAGCATTGCCGGTTCTGATGAAATTTTATTCTCTATCAGAAGGACATCAAAATAGAAATTCAGGAACATGGTGCAGACCAGCACCGCACAGCAGGCAATAATGGAAATTCCAATCAGCTTTGCGCCGTCTTTGATTCCTACCACCATTTTACTCACCATCCTATCTCATATGCGTTCTTCCGTGATTGATTGCACTGGGTATCCACTATTCGTCCGCTGTTCATCCGGATAACGGTATTGGCCATCTCTGCAATATTCAGATTATGTGTCACCATCACGATAGTAAACCTGTATTCCTTCTGCAGCCTGCAGATATAATCCAGCACCTGTCTGCCTGTCTGTTCGTCCAGGGCGCCGGTTGGCTCATCCAGGAACAACACCTCCGGCTTTTTGGCAAGCGCTCTTGCAACAGCCACACGCTGCTGTTCTCCTCCGGAAAGTTCACCCGGATATTTTTTCCTCTTTTCTTCCAGCCCCACAGCCTTTATAATATCCGGATAGTCGGTATTCCCCGCCAGATCCGCTCCCATCCGGACATTCTTTTCCACCGTCAGATTGGACAGGAGATAGTATTGCTGAAAAATAAAGCCGACTTTTTCTCTTCGGAATGTCGTCAGTTCATTGTCCGACAGTTCCGTAATGTCCCTGCCGTCATACTTTACACTGCCACTGTCCGGCTGTTCAAGGCCCGAAATGATGTTCAATAAAGTAGACTTGCCGGATCCTGAGGCGCCCAGGATAACAATAAAGTCTCCATTTTCTATCTTTGTGCTGATTCCTTTCAATACCTGAAACCGATTCTCATGGGTTCCATAGCTTTTGGTTATTTCGTTTACCTCTATCATTTTCTGACCTCCTTCAACAGCGCCGTAAAGACCTCCGTCAGCATCCTGCCGATTTCCTCCTCTGTGAAAGCACACAGTCCGGTGGCACAAAGCACCGCAATTCCATGGGTATAGATCCACAAATGCCGATACAGCCATTCGGAATCCTCCTGATTCAGCGGATAACAATTCCGGATGGATGCCAGAATCTGCAGATAATTCTCGTCAATTACGGGAAGGACCTCCGTTACATCCGGCTTCCGCATCTGCTCCGTCATAAAGAGCAGCTGAAACAGCTTTGGCTCACTGCGCGCAAATTTAATATACTGCATCCCTACTCCCTTGAATGCAGGCATACCGGTCTGTTCCAGTCCGGCCGCCACATATCCGTCGTAGAGCCGCCTGGCAGCCGTCTCAACGCCTTGCCGCACTTCCTCCATGCTTTGAAATATGGTAAAAATCGGCCTCGCAGAGCTTCCAAGCTTATCTCCCAATGCTCTGGCCGTGAGGGCATCCCCACCGTTTTGTCTCACAAGCTGCAACGCTGCTTCCATGATTTGCTCTTTTGTAAATTTTGCTTTTGGGGGCATGGCAGGTTCTCCTTTATTTGAAACATTTGTTTTGCAACATATGTTTTATTATGGGGCAGATTTTCCATTTTGTCAACCCTTTTCTCGTAGTCTTTTTGTCCCATAGAAAGTTCCTCTCCTCTGTTGCATTGCCATTCCCCAGATTGGGTACTGGACAAGATGGGGAATTTGCTGAGAATACCGTAAATTAGGCGCTTGGGGGTTGTTTGGGAGTTCAAAATAAGAGGGTGTAAGGGCAAATAGTTCAACTTTAATTCTGCTGAAATCCTTTAAACGATTTTAAAAAGACTATTGAGAAAAAACCTTTTTCAGCGTATACTGTTATCAATGGGAAAGAACCCTCCCAATGGGAAATATCTTCC